>JBAUTA010000339.1:0-1779 GCA_049581985.1 Kovacikia sp. | reverse complement strand
AGGTTCGGAACCAGGCGCAGAAAATCCACTCCAGCACCCGCAGTGTGGCGGTGGGTGTGAAAGCTGCCTGGAGAGCTTTCCTGCGATCGCAGAAACCAGCCACCCAGCGCCGCTCCTCCGAACGATTGCCACCCGCCCGCCCCAGTTTAGATCTGGGCAGCGATGGGCTTGAAAGACGCTTGAACGATCGCCACCCCCTGCCTGAAGAATTGCCCACTCCTCAGCAATCCTTCATCTCCACCCAAGAGGGCTTAGAGCATATCGCCGATAGCCCTAATGGAACGATCTCCAACCCAGAGACAACCCAGAACCACCCTGCCCCCCAGAATCACAACTCCAGAGAGGCAATTAACCCAATTCATCCCGCTGCCGAAATAGTAGACCGGAGATAACCCGTGGTGTCGTTTCAGCCGCCGCCGCGCACGGACGGGCAAGAAAGCGGCGAATTTTAATTGCGCCCAGCGACTGATCACTACAGACCCATTCCCTAAGACCCACGGCTATCGTCTAGGATCAGGAGAGGAAATCTGTTGCCCTGGCAATCTCTCTAATACAGTCCATGTCTGAACTGACTCCAAATCTGGGAACCCCTGATAACTCCGGTGAATTTAGCCAGGAGTTGGACGAGGCAATTTTCAGCTTTGATGATATTCAAGCAGACCTGAACTACAGACAGGCCCAAGGTGCCCTGCGCGATCTGGTAGAACATCTAGATTTAACTCCCCAAGAACGACAAGGATTAGAGCTTGAAATTGGCAGCTTAGAATCCATGCTGGACAAACTCGATCGCCAGGTGGTTCATATTGCTGTTTTTGGCATGGTGGGGCGGGGTAAATCATCCCTACTGAATGCATTGCTGGGAGATCAGGTGTTTGAAACGGGACCGATCCATGGCGTCACCCGTGTTTGTCAAAGTGCCAACTGGACGATTACTCGCGAAGCGGTCGAAGGCAGTGATCGCTCCCTGTTTCGGGTTACCCTGCCCAGCGTAGGTAACTCCCGGATTGAATTGATCGACACTCCTGGGATTGATGAGGTCAATGGAGAGGCACGGGAAGCCCTGGCAAGACAGATTGCGAAACAGGCAGACTTGATTCTGTTTCTGATCGCAGGTGACATGACGAAGGTTGAATACCAGGCTTTATCGGAACTGCGGGAAGCCAGTAAGCCAATTCTGCTGGTGTTTAACAAAATAGACCAGTTTCCTGATGCCGATCGCACCGCTATCTACCACAAAATCCGTGATGAACGGGTACGAGAACTGCTTTCTTCCGACGAGATTGTGATGGCAGCAGCCTCGCCACTGGTTGCCAGAGCAGTCCGTCGTTCCGATGGCACCATGGCCGCTCAATTAAGTGCCGGAAAACCCCAAATTGAAGAACTAAAACTAAAAATTCTGGAAATTTTGCATCGCGAAGGAAAATCCCTGGTTGCCCTTAACTCAATGCTCTATGCCGACGATGTCAATGAACGGTTGGTACAACGAAAGATGGATATTCGGGAGCAGAGCGCCAACCAGATGATTTGGAATGGGGTAATCACCAAAGCGGTGGCGATCTCCCTCAACCCCATTACGGTTGTGGATATCCTCAGTAGCGCAGTTATCGATGTGGCAATGATTCTGACCCTATCTAGACTTTATGGCATTCCCATGACCCGCCAGGGAGCAGTCGGGTTGCTGCAAAAGATTGGGCTGGCCATGGGTGGCATCACCGCCAGTGAACTGCTGGCAAACCTGGGGTTAAGTTCCCTCAAAGGCTTATTGGGGCTATCTGCCCC
>JBAUTA010000338.1:0-3418 GCA_049581985.1 Kovacikia sp. | reverse complement strand
CTCCAAAAACGGTGATATTTGATACGTGTTTCCCAATCCAAATGAACCTTAGTGTCTGTTGGTTAAGCCCATACTAAGGCGTTTCTATATCCGCTTTAAGATATCTCTACTTCATCAAACCTTCACGGAGAGGAGGTTAGACTGAAAATTTTTCTGGGTTCTTTTCGCAATCAACCCCATCTTTTGGTAAGGAAAAAGGGGCAGTCGATCGCAGTACTGCATCTAGCAAGCCAGGAAAGCGGCTATCTAAGTCTTCACGGCGCAGGGAATTGATGTGTTGCGTTCCCTCCTTACGACAGAAGAGAACCCCTGCATCTCGCAGAACTTTAAAGTGGTGGGACAGGGTAGATTTTGCGATGGGCAGAGCAAAAGCACAGCAGGGAATTTCTTCCCCGGTTGCCAATCGTCGAATAATTTCCAACCGGACCGGATCGCCCAATGCGTATAGAACCCCAGCCAGAGAGATGTCTTCTTTATCGGGATGGTAAAACAATTTCATTGACTTAATGTATCTCCGATTACTTACCATCATCGCATAGCTGCGCTATAGTTTAGTTATTCGAACTTCTCGAACAATTGAACAAACCCTTAGGAGGGAGTCATGTCTTCCACCGCTTCAGTTACACACTCTACCTTTAAGCAGGAAGTTCTGGATAGTGAGTTCCCCGTTCTGGTGGACTTTTGGGCACCCTGGTGTGGTCCTTGCCGCATGGCTGCACCGATGCTTGATGACCTGGCAACCCAATACATGGGGCAGGTCAAGGTGGTCAAACTCAATACCGATGATAGCCCCGATATCGCCAGCCAGTATGGGATTCGCAGCATTCCTACACTGATTCTTTTCAAACATGGTCAGATCCTCGATCGCGTCGTCGGTGCAGTTCCTAAAACAACGCTGGTAAGCACGCTGGATAAGCACCTGTAAAAGATCAGGATTGAGAGGTTTAAGTCAGGAAGTAGTCCTGGTTTCTAACTCTTACAGCAGTTTTCAGAATGGTTAGCCCATTTGCAAGAACAAAACGCTTGCCTGGATAACGCTTGAGTCGGGTAGGCATGGTCCACCCGACGGCAGGCGGCTGCAACTACTGCCTCCCTTACCCCCCAGCCCTATTCCCTAATTTGCAATGATTTCTAACGCATCATCCTTAATCCATTTTGGAGGAAAATTTTCATGACTGTAGTCACTCAAGAGCAGAACCTGCTAGCAAATCCGTTAGATGTGCCCAGCGCGATCGTCCAACGTCGCTCAATTAAAAGCTTTAAGTCCGATCCGATCGCGCCGGAACTCCTAAAACGACTGGTGGAATTAACGGTTGCGGCTCCTAGCAGCTATAACCTCCAGGATTGGCGGATTATTTTGGTGCAAAGCGACGAACAAAAAGCGGCACTTTCGGAAGCTTCCTGGGGACAACAACAGGTTATCCAGGCTCCTGTCACCTTTGTTTTTGCTGCTGCGGTCAAGGGGTGGCAAGACAGTTTACCTAAGATCACAGCCCAGGGATTGCAAACAGGAGCCTGGAATGAGGGCGTTGTAGACTATTTCAAAAATGCGATTCCCCAGCACCAATCTCGTTTAGGAGAAAAGGCGCGGGAATATGCGATTAAAGATGCCATTATTGCTGCAACGCACCTGGTTCTGGCAGCCGAAAGTTTTGGGTTATCTACCTGCTTTATGAACGGCTGGGTTGAGGACCAGGTAAAAGCAGTCATTGGTGCAGCGGATGATCCGGATCTGGCGATCGCGGTGGTAATTCCCGTAGGCTACGCTGCCGAACCCCGCAAAAATCCCGGTCGCCTGCCCTTTGATTTCAATGTGTTTGTCGATCGGGTGGGAAATCCCTACGCTGGTTAGGGAACTCCAAAAAACGATTGCGCCGGTCATTCTGAGCAAAGCGCCAGCGTCGAGAAACGTCCCGATTCATCGCTAACAGGAGATGCTCCGCTTGCCTGCGTTCTGCTCAGAATGACAAAGGACCATGTCATCATTGATTTCCTAACCTCCTTAGTCGATTTCCCCCTGGGTAGATAGCCACAAAACTTTTAGGGTGATTTGACCTGCATTCGTCGTTGGCATGCCATGCCTGCTTCTAGGAACAATTAATCTATGGGAATAGCTATATTCTTTAATTGCTCTATTTTCAGCTTTTTAATACCGGTTCATTGATAACCTTACAGCGCTTGATTTTGGATACCAACACGTAATCTCGTGTAAGATCCCACGAATTATGAAGCAATTGCACACTAACTACTCCCTCTTTTGTTACTCTGACGAGAGTTAAGTAAGCTGAAGGTAATAAGTTTCAGCTAGACACATGAAGCCTTCACGCGCTCCAGTCGCAACGGTTGGCTTTATTGATGACTACTGCACGCACTATCAATCCGTCTTTAATAATGTGCGGAACTTTGAGTCGTTCAAGTTTTTGCATGTCGGCATCCTCAGTCCACTGCACCGCAAATCCCTGCCAGAGATCGCGGCAGACATTCAACTCGATGTGGCAAAACGTTACACCTTGAGACAATCTTGAGGCCTTTCACCCAAACCATAGTTTGCCGGATTCAGTGTGATTGTCCTTCTCGAAGAGTTTCCCGGCAGCAAAGTAGAATGGTGAAAGAGCTTTTCCTGGAATTACCATGACTCTACAAGACCTGCAAGCTCAACTGCATGCCCTTACACCCAGTGAGAGAGCCGATGCAATCCAAATCTTGACGCAAACGTTGAGTAACCGTTCCCAAGGCATTACTAAAACTCCAGGTGTTATGGGCGGTGATGCTTGTATTGCTAATACCCGTCTTCCGGTTTGGCTATTTGTCAGTTTGCGTCAGCAAGGGGCAACGGATGCAGCCCTTTTAGAAGCTTATCCCCATCTCGTGGCGGCTGATTTGGTGAATGTTTGGGCCTATGCCGATGCTTATCCTGAAGAAATCGCGATCGCGTTGCAAGAACAGGAAGCCGCTGTTCAAGAAAACCAGGCATAATGGCAAGGCTTTATGCGGATGAACAATTTCCCCGCCCTGTGGTAGAGCACTTGCTTAGTCTCGGCCATGATATTTTAACGGTTCAAGAAGCAGGTAATGCAGGTAATGCTGATTCTGAGGTTTTAGCTTTTGCGATCGCTGATGACCGCGCCGTCCTCACCCAAAACCGTCGGGACTTTGTGAAATTGCACCAATCTCAATCTGATCATGCCGGGGTCCTCATCTGTTCCGATGATCAAAATTTCATTAAGCTGGCAGAACGAATTCATGAAGCAATTTCTGCGGAAAACGCTTTATCAGGTAAACTCATCCGAGTCGTGCGGCCTGCTTAAGTAAGCTAGCCTCTGCCGATTGAATTAGGATGATCGCAAAAGTTCCAGTGTATCTTGAAGCACTGATTGAAGGTCGATCGCCCCTTGACTTCAAGCGTGATCGCCGCTTC
>JBAUTA010000337.1:0-3467 GCA_049581985.1 Kovacikia sp. | reverse complement strand
CCCGTCCCTAATGCCCTGTTCGCTATTTAAATTGGGATAAAAAAGCCCCCAACCAGGGGGCTTTTTCGATTAACAGTCCTTCATGCTGCAAATTCAACTTCTGTAAAGACGGTTTACATCAGGTTTCTACCGAAGGCAGCAAAGTTCTACCAATTTAAAGAGCACCATAGCAGATGGGGGATGGGGGCTTCCCCCCCCATCTGCAACTCTTATTCTTTCAATAGGGATTCGCTCCCCTTGAGGGGACTACTCAGTTGTTTTAGCAAAAGAAACCTCGCCCTGAATTTCTTCTCCGTACGCACCCTCACCATGTTGATGAATATCCAGTCCTTCGTTTTCCACATCGGGCGGAACTCTCAACTCCATGAACAGTCCCAGAATCTTGATGATGACAAACGTGCCAACCGCTGCCATCACCCAGGCAACTAGAACTGCCAAAATATTGATAATGAATTGTTTCGGGTTGCCGTAGAGCAGCCCATCACTACCCGCAGAATTCACAGCTTTAGTTGCAAAGATTCCGGTCAAAATTGCTCCAACGGTTCCTCCCACACCATGAACGGGGAAAGTATCCAGAGAGTCATCAAACCGCAGCTTTGCTTTCAGGTTGACGGCATAGAAGCATACCAATGCGGTAATCGCACCGATCACAATGGCCGAGAGGGGAGTGACAAAACCAGCCGCAGGAGTAATCCCGACCAGGCCAGCGACGAATCCACTTCCTAACCCCACAGCAGTTGGCTTACCCTTCAGTAACCATTCAGCCAGTACCCATGTTAAACCAGCCGCAGAGGCTGCAACGGTGGTTGCCACAAAGGCGACTGTGGCCAGAGAGCCTGCACTAAGGGCACTGCCACCGTTGAATCCAAACCAGCCAAACCACAGCATTCCAACGCCTAACAGCACGAAAGGTACGTTATGGGGAACGATCGGTTTGATCATCCAATCCTTCCGGGGACCCAACATCCAGGCGGCCACCAAAGCTGATATGCCAGAGCTGATATGAACTACCGTGCCACCCGCAAAGTCTAGAGCCCCCATGGCACCAAGGAAGCCTTTGCCCCAGACCATGTGAGCCAGTGGAGAGTAAATAAAGGTAGACCACAGAATCATGAACCAGAAGAAAGCTTTGAAGGAGATGCGCTCCACGATCGAACCGGAAACCAGGGCAACGGTAATGATGGCGAACATCATCTGGTAGACCATGAACACCTGATGGGGAATGGTGGGAGCATAGCCGATCGGATCAGCTGCATCGAACGCCACGCCGTTCAAACCGAGCCAGCCAAGACCTCCTATAAATTGCTGGATTCCCTGGCCAAAGGATTGTCCCTGTAAAGTGACATCAAAAGCCAGGCTGTAGCCCCAGAGAACCCAGGTGACGCCGACGATCGCCATTGCCACCAGACTCATCATCATTGTATTGAGGACGTTGCGCGATCGCACCAGCCCACCGTAGAAAAAAGCTAGCCCTGGAGTCATAAATAGAACCAGCGCCGAGGAGGTCAACATCCAAGCCGTATCACCTGTGTCAAGCTTGGGCGCGCTTGCTGCCGCTGCTGCATCTTGAGCACTTGCAGGAGCCGCCATCGGACCTGTGAGCATGCTTAACACGGTAATGACGAGCAGCGGTAAACCGATCGCAACAGCTAACTTTTTCAGAGAAGCATGACCTCTCCTAACATTCCCTGCCCTCGTCAAACTAAGAAAGTCCTGCCAAACCGTAGAGGCTAACCCGCCGAAAAAACCAGAAGAACTTCGACGTTTGTACCTTAACCTCTTGTGAAGCTTTAATTTAGACATTGTTACCAAGAATTCCTTGCGAGAACATTTCGTGCAAACAAACAGGTGAATGTGTCGGGCTGGTTAGGTCAAAACGGTTACAGAGCGAAAAGTCAAAAATATTGCTTGTGTGGCTCCATCGGGCAGAGGGGCAAAGCGATAACGACCAATCTCTCTATCTAGCACATTTGTGTTGTTCTGTAGACCAAATTCTACGAAACCATTACCCTAAGCAATGACCCGATGAGTGTGATTGCACCAATTCTGGAGAGGATAGTTCTGTATCCTAAATAACAAAATAATTTCGCGTATGAACAATATCTAGCGACAGCGGGCACTTTCAGCTTCCAGGCAAGTAACTAAAATTGAGTGCTAGGGTTGCAAACACTCAATTTTGCACCTTGGAGGGGCCCTCTCCCTGGCTGTCAAGGAAGATTGACCGCATCCATCCATCTACCCACCGACTCGCTCCGATTGAACTCCGATTGAACTCTGATTAAACTCCGATTGAACTAGTTGACGGACTCACGCCAGGTTCTATTAGTTTTGGAGGAGTGGGGCCTGATCTGTTTAAACACTCTCTTCTGTGAGGGATGCATCCTGTCTCAAATTCCTTGATACTGAATGGAGGAAGGCACAACCCGGAGGAAAAAGACATGCTATCGAAAGGGTTTGAAGTGGAAATGTACACCAGCACCCCAGAGGGCAAAATTGTCGGACTATCCGACAAAATCGTGGCGGCAATAGACGGGTTTGTGCGTGAACCAGATAGCCGCAATGTTGAGTACACAACCCCCCCCTGCTATCGTTACGAGCGGTTATTGTGCGATTTGGTGCGGCCCCGCCTTCGTTTGCGAGAGTATTTGACCCGTCTAGGAAACTATACCCTCACTCCTGGGAGTACCCTTTCCCTGAGTGGAGGGGATCGTTTCTACCGCTCGGACCCTGGGAACCCATATCACACCTATATCGAGGAAACCTATGGCACCCGCGTTGTGACTGCTAGCATTCATATCAATGTGGGAATCAGCGATCCGGAGTTACTTGTGCGGGCTTGCCGCCTGATTCGGGTTGAAGCACCGCTCTATCTGGCATTGAGTGCTTCTTCACCCTTCTTAAACGGATCGGTTACCGGGTATCATTCCACACGCTGGGGGCTGTTTCCTAAAACACCTGTCCATGTGCCCCTATTCGAGAGCCATGCCCACTTTATCCGCTGGACTGAGCAACAGTTAGCGTTGGGGACGATGCAAAATGTTCGCCATCTGTGGTCGTCGGTTCGTCCAAATGGCGATCGTCGTCCCTATAACCTGAATCGTCTGGAACTCCGGATCTGCGATCTGGTTTCAGATCCCGTTTCTCTGCTGGCAATTAGTGCTTTATTAGAGGCCCGCTTACTTCAACTTATGCAAGATCCGACCCTAGATCCGCTGCAAAGCAGTCAGATTGCAGCGGCAACCCGGGCCCAGGATTTGATCACGTTAACGGATGCTAACGAAGCAGCTGCTTCTCGCCTCAGCCTGGATGCACACCTAACCCACTGGCAAACCGGACAGTCGATTTTAGCACGGGAGTGGGTTGAACAACTCTATGACGAAGTTTGGACGATCGCCAAAAAGCAGGGATTTAGCTGTTTTCTGACGCCGCTGAAAAAGATTTTGCGGGAAGGTAATGAGGCCCAGCGC
>JBAUTA010000336.1:0-3024 GCA_049581985.1 Kovacikia sp. | reverse complement strand
CATTACTCCTGGTATCTTTGTGATTTTCAACCCGGAGAACAATGCCCGTAACGACACCCAGTTCGTGGGTGTGCTGCGGACTACCTTTACCTTCTAGGGTTGCAAACAGTAAATTTTGCACCAGTGGGGGCAGAACCCCTACCCCCACTGGTGCTCGTTGCCCATCTACCCCACCGCCTGCGGCACCTCCCCCTGCAAGGCTATTGTGGGGCTTTTTTATTGGCTTTACAAAAAACCTGACAAACCCCACCGGAGAACCGTAGTATAATAGCAAGGTAGCTTTGGCTATTTTTGAGGATTCTCAATCCCCCAAAATGCTTGTCAAACTACCTGCGTTTTCTTTACATCAATGCCCTATTGTTCATTTGATTTTAACTGTGGAACTTTCTTGTAAAAACGAGTATGCCCTTCTAGCGCTGATTGAGTTGGCAGCGCATTACGGCAGTGGGGAACCCCTTCAAATACGTCAGATCTCGGCTCAACAACAAATTCCCGATCGCTATCTGGAACAACTGTTGGCGACCCTGCGCAGGTGCGGATTAGTTCGTTCTCAACGGGGAGCAAAAGGTGGTTACGTTTTGGCACGGGAACCCCGTAAAATTAATCTTCTAGAAGTGATGGCCTGTTTGGAAGGCTCGGACGCCCAACCCCTTGAAAAAAATGCAGTTCCCAAAACCGTTGAAGGAACCGTTATTTTGGAAATCTGGCAGGAAGCTTACGAGTCAGTTAATGCCGTCCTTCAGCGCTATACTTTGCAAGATCTCTGCGAAAAGCGAGATGCTAGACGTCAACTCGATATTATGTATTACATCTGAAACAGGTAGCAGGTGCTAGGGGAAAGGGATCGGACATTAGAAGGGAGGGGTCAGGCAAAGGGAAAGCATCCCCTATCTACCCCCTTACCCCGTCACCCCTTGATCCTTTCCCAGTTTCCCTCTTTTCCCAGGATCTTCGTCCCTTACCCTCCTCATGTCTATGTTTATTGCCAACGACATTACTGAACTCATCGGTCAAACCCCGCTCGTACGACTGAACCGGATTCCGCAAGCAGAAGGCTGTGTCGCTCAAATTGTGGTCAAGCTAGAAGGGATGAATCCTTCGGCCTCTGTAAAAGACCGGATTGGGATTAGCATGATTAATGCGGCGGAACGGGAAGGGTTAATCACACCAGGAAAGACGGTTTTAGTGGAACCTACGTCTGGTAATACGGGAATTGCTTTGGCAATGGCAGCGGCAGCAAAGGGCTATCGTCTGATTTTGACCATGCCAGAAACAATGAGCAGTGAACGGCGAGCAATGCTACGTGCCTACGGGGCCGAGCTAGAGCTAACATCAGGAGTTGAGGGGATGAGTGGCTGTATTCAACGAGCCCAGCAAATCGTGGATACTCTCCCCAATGCTTATATGCTCCAACAGTTTCGCAACCCAGCGAATCCTCAGATCCACCGCGAAACGACTGCGGAGGAAATTTGGGAAGATACGGACGGAACGGTTGATATGGTGGTTGCTGGAGTCGGGACGGGCGGCACAATTACAGGGGTAGCTGAAGTCATCAAGCAGCGCAAACCAGAGTTTAAAGCGATCGCCGTCGAACCGTCCAATAGCCCCGTTTTATCCGGTGGGTCGCCTGGTCCCCACAAAATTCAGGGAATTGGTGCAGGCTTTATTCCACCTGTGCTGAATGTGTCTCTAATTGATGAAGTGATTACCGTCTCGGATCAGGATGCGATCGCCTACGGACGCCGCCTCGCCCGCCAGGAAGGCTTGCTCTCTGGCATCTCCAGCGGTGCCGCCCTCTATGCGGCAATTCAAGTCGGTCGCCGCCCTGAAAACGAAGGTAAGTTAATTGTTCTCATTCAGCCTAGCTTTGGTGAACGTTACTTAAGTACTCCGCTGTTCCAAGATCCGGAGTTAACCACAACGACGGCAACCTTGGGATAGGTAAGGAGCCGGGGTGTTCAGCGTAGCCTCTCAAAGGAGAAGGACCTGGGGGATGAGGGTCCGTCATGGGTGTTTCAAGTTTGTAATTGCTTCCCTTTCCCCTCTCCTCCAGTGGCGCTAGAATGGCTCTATGTCTACTTTCGACCACTATCACACCCTTGACGTTAGCCCCTCGGCAACTCAGGCAGAAATTAAGCAGGCGTACCGGCTTCTGGCAAAAAAGTTTCATCCAGACAGTAATCGTGAAACGGCAAACCATGAAACGATTACCAGAGTTAATGCGGCTTACGAAGTGCTGGGCGACCCAGCAACCCGTAAATCCTATGACCAACAGCGGCAATACCATTCTGGTTTAGAATCCGCCGGGTGGACGGTTGATAGCGTCAGCCGTCAGCAACGAGCAGCCACAGCTCAGACCCGTTACCGGAAGCAGCAACAAACTGGAAGGCAGGCAGACGAACAGTTCGAGCAATGGCTAAAGCGTGTTTACACGCCTGTCAGCCGCATCATTTATCAGATTTTAAAGCCGTTAAACGAGCAAATTGATTTCCTTTCCGCCGACCCCTTTGATGATGAATTGATGGAGGACTTTCAGAATTATCTGGAAGATTGTCATGACTTGCTCAAAAAGGCTGAGACAGTTTTTCGCTCCTTGCCAAACCCTCCCAGCGTTGCCGGGGTTGCGGCGCATCTTTACTACTGCCTGAATCAAGTGGGGGATGGCCTTGAGCAACTGGAAACCTTTACCCTCAACTACGATGACTCCTATCTGCACATGGGCCAGGAGCTATTTAGAATCGCTGCTGGGCTTCGGCGAGAAGCACAAGCAGGCGTAAGGGAAATCACTTAGAGAGGACCAAGCAATCCCTGATCCAGAATCCAGAATCCAGAATTCAGAATCAATCGCCCTCACCCTAAACCCTTTTTTCAAGTTGGGGAGAGGGGTTGCCAATCCCTAAGTAGGTAGCTCTAATTAATTGTAAGAAGGGGGAGTGGGGGCTGCGCCCCCAGGCAGGGGGTTCCACCCCCTCCACCCCCAAACTCATCTTTTATTTAATTGCGCCCAGCTACTTAGTGCATAGC
>JBAUTA010000335.1:0-4705 GCA_049581985.1 Kovacikia sp. | reverse complement strand
CAAAAGAACATCAGAGAGATTCAGCAGGGAATTTCATTCACAGGCGTGGGCATTACCTTTAAGCAGGATGAGAAAACAACAAAAATCTCAATCTCTGCTCTATTTCCCAATGCACCTGCCATCAAAGCAGGATTGCTGCCTCAAGATGCATTGCTAAAAGTTAATGGTGAATCCGTTGAGGGATTAAATGTGAATCAGGTGCGCGATCGCCTGCGCGGTGCTACAGGCAGTCCAGTCACACTAACCGTTGGTCGGGACAATCAGTCACTAGATTTTCAACTTATCCGTACCCGCATTAGCATTCGTCCCAAACATCGATCACCGGAGGCAGTGATAAAGGACAGCACCACTTTGATTAATTACTTAGGCACCGTACAAACTCGTCTCACAGGCGATCTCGAAAAACTAAAAACTCTGGAGCAGCAGATTGCCGAAGGAAAAGCAGATCCAGTTGAAACGCTCACCTCTCTCGTTGGCTACTTTGATAAACAGCAAGCACAACTGCTCACCGAAGCAGAGCAAACGATTGCGCTAAGTCAACAACTCCTGCAAGGACAGCCGGATATATTGCGTGATTGGAACGCCTATTTAGATGCAACGGTACGGCTGAAGGTCTGTGCAGACGCAGTGCGCCCCAAAAACAATGCCAGGGAATTAGGCATTCTGGTTGAGCGGATGAATGCAACCGCTCGGCGTGAGTTAACCGAACCCGAAAGGCTAATTTGGGATGAGCAAGACAAACTAATTGTGCAGTTAGTTCAACTCGTCATCAGTCTAGACTGCAACCGCGACGCGATCGCTCAAATGGATCTAAAAAAAGACTTTCAGCAAAACCTGCAAAGTGCTCGTGAGCAGTCATCTCAGTTTGGTGAAGCCTTAGAAATCTGGCGTAAACGATTAGCAGTGGATGCTGACCGCATTGAGGCTCAAGAGCAGGGGCAGAAAACATTTCAACAACTGGTCAAATTTTTGGTTGAGTTAAATCAGCCCAACGAAGCTCTGGTTGCCTCAGAAAAGTCAAGAGCTAGAGCCTTCGCTGATTTACTGGCAACTCGCCTCTCTCCCAGTTCGACACTCTCAACTAGAAGCCCATCCATCACGATGGAGCAAATGCAAAAAGTTGCTACAGCGCAAAATGCCATACTGATACAGTATTCTGTCATTGATGATGGAAATCTCTATATTTGGGTCATTTACCCTAATGGAAAAGTTGGATTTCGGCAAGTAAAGTCCTCCTCACGTGGTTCTCTAAATGATTTAGTAATCGGCACTCGGACTGCAATGGGGGTCGATCGCGCTACGCTCATCACCCATGCACCCGGTGTTCTAAAGCTCGACAAAGCGAAGCAAACTCAACAGTTGCAAAAGCTCCATAAATTATTGATTGAGCCGATCTCCGATCTGTTACCCACCGATCCTAAGCAAAACGTTATCTTCATCCCGCAAGGCGCGTTGTTTTCGGTCCCCTTCGCTGCCTTACAGGATCAGAATGGTACCTATCTGATTGAAAAACACACAATTCTCACGGCACCGTCCATTCAGGTGCTCGATCTGACCCATCAACAAAAGCTGGCGAAGAAGGGTGATGGAAAGCAGACAGCATTGGTCGTTGGCAATCCATTAATGCCGCTGTATCAAGATCCCCAAGACCCACAAAAAGCAAGTCAATTACCGCCCTTAAAGGGTGCCGAAGCGGAAGCACGTGACATTGCTCCTTTACTCCACACCACAGCAATCACAGGCGCGCAAGCAACCAAATCCGCCATCACCAAACAGATGGGGAGCGCTGGCATTATTCATCTGGCGACCCACGGCATTTTGGACAACCAGAGCGGACTAAGCAGCGCGATCGCCCTTGCGCCCGATCATCCCGGTACGCCCAACGATGGCTTACTCACCGCTGCGGAAATTCTGGAGATGAAACTGCACGCGGATCTGGTTGTTCTCAGCGCCTGCGATACTGGACGGGGCAGAATTACCGGGGATGGGGTGATTGGGTTATCCCGATCGCTCATTACGGCAGGTGTGCCCAGTGTAATTGTCTCCCTCTGGTCGGTTCCCGATGCACCCACAGCGACACTGATGACCGAGTTTTATCAACAGCTCGATCGCTCCTTGAATAAAGCGCAAGCACTGCGTCAGGCCATGCTCACCACTATGAAAACCCATCCCAACCCGATTGACTGGGCCGCCTTTACGCTCATTGGTGAAGCGCAATAGTTGAGATAACGTGGGCATTGACTGAGCGCGATTGCTCCCGCTAAGGTGGCAAGGTGAAGCAGGTATAATGAGTGACATTCGGATACTTGCCGCTGCTTGCGCCTTAATCTGCATAACCTCACTGTGGCCGGAGAGATGACTGAACAACCCTATCCAAGGAGTTCAGCCCATGAAGCGGTTTCTTTCCAGTGTTTGTCTGACGGGCTACCTGTTGGCGACGGCTAGCCTCACCGATGCCCAAACCAGCAAACCCACCTCACCCCGACGCATTCAACTTACGCAGCCTGCCAGTGCCTCCAGCGACCTGTACTACACCTTCTACGGTCAACGCATTCCGCTGGTGCTCAGACAAGACACGATCGCCGTTGCCTTCAAGCCGCAGCCCAAAACCCGTGGCCTGTTTCGACCGCTCTATCAGCAACTTCAGCAAGACTTACAGAAAGACTTGTTGAACAGCACAAGTCGCAGCCCCAAAGCGAACCCATCCCAGGGCATAGAAGTCAGCCCCCTGGGAGAGGACTATGCCCTGGTCAAACTGCCAGCGGGAACACGCAGCCTCGACTCCGGCGTGGCGCAGCGCGTCCAGCAGCAGCCCTATGTGGAAAGCACCCTGCCTGTGCTGGCACGCAAGGAAGGCAATCAGATGCGGGATGAAACGATTATCCTGCCCAATGAAATTCTGGTCAGCTTCGATCGCGGGCTGTCCATCGGTCAGATCCAAAGCCTGCTCGATCGCGACAACCTGACCATTGTACGTCCGCTCCGTTTCACCCAGAACCGTTACATCGTCAAGTCTCGCACAGCCGCAGGCATTGCCATTCTAGCGGTCGCCAATCGTCTCCACGATTTATCAGGTGTGCAATCCGCGACACCGAATTTCATTCAATCCCTGCCCTTCGGCGTGCAGGAGCAGATGCAGGGAGACCGGACCGCCGCCATATCCGAAACGACAGACCTGAACCAGCGTCTTGTCAGCCTTGCACCGCCACCGAACAGTCCCTTTCCCAAGTCCCTCCTGCCACTCCAGTGGCATCTTGACAGTAGGCCAGAGCGCGGCAGATTTCCCCGTACCGATCTGCATGCGGTGGAAGCATGGCAGCATAGTAGCAGTGGGCGTGGCGTGGTGGTTGCAGTGATCGATAGCGTCATTCAGTGGGATCATCCTGACCTGGTAGCGAATGTCTACACCGTTGGGAATGTCCGCAACAAGTTAGCGGGTGAAACCCACGGCTGGGATTTTTCCGGTGATAACGGTGGCGACCCCGATACCCGTCTCAGCGACAGCGAACTCGCCGAACTGCGCCCTGATTTCCAGAACACGTTTCAACTATCAGATGGGGACTTGCTCAAACAGTACGACGGACTTGCCAAACAGGTCAAGGCAAAGCGTTCCGATTACACTGATCGTCAGGTTGCCGATGTAATCCGGAACTACATTCGCAGCACGATCGCGGCGGAGTTTCATGGCACCTGGGTATCGGGGGTGATTGCAGCCCATCCCCAGGGCGATCGCGGAGCAGTGGGAGTTGCACCGAACGCGAAGCTACTGCCTGTGCGAGTGTTTGGTTTAGGCGGCAAAATTGCCTCAGATAGCCTGATTGAAGCGATCGGCTATGCGGCAGAGCGGGGCGCTGATGTTGTTAACATGAGCCTGGGCGGACTGCTACCCGATGAAGATCTGACGGATCAACTGTTTCATGTGTTGGATACCCACCCCAACCTGCTGATCGTCGCATCGGCTGGCAATGAAAGTCTGGATGGGGCAGCCTTCCCAGCCGCGATTCCAGGTGTGGTTTCGGTCGGCGCAACCAATCTGAACGGCAACCGTGCGTTTTACAGCAGCTTTGGTGGACGGTTGGATGTCGTCGCTCCCGGTGGGGAAACCACTCTCAAGGCCAAAGGCGGCATTCTCACCACGGGGGGCACGGGTGCTGCTGGTTTTTGGGAGGGGATTGCCGCACCAAAGCAGGGCTGGGGCATGGCGCTCGACCCCCAGGGGAACTATGTGCAGGTACAGGGTACGTCCTTCTCGTCGCCCAATGTGGCGGGGGTGCTGGCACTGATGCAGGGCGAGAATCAAGGGCATCGGTTGAGGCGAGATCGCCTGGTGACGTTGTTGAAGCAGACGGCAAGTTACACCAATCTCGCGGTTTCCCAGGCAGATGCCAATCGCTACCGTTTACAAGCGGCGATCGGCTTTGGCACGGCAATCGATTTTCCCTTCATTCGTCCCTCTGGTGTATTTGGGCAGCCCCATGTGGTCTCGGCGCAGCAGTATTACTTTGGCAGTGGGCTGGTGAATGCGGATGCCGCCGTGCGGGCAGTCAAGCAAGGGCGGTGAGGTAAATTGGGTGCGGCTCGTTTAACTAAAACCTCGGAGGTTTAAGCCACTGCGTTGCTCCAATGCCAGATCAGGGTTAAACATCCGAGGTTTGCAGATGGGCTTATCCCTTGGATGGCCTTGCGTTCAGGGCTGAGATCGCCC
>JBAUTA010000334.1:0-3102 GCA_049581985.1 Kovacikia sp. | reverse complement strand
AACTCTGTCTCATGCAGAAACTAAAATAAACCTCTGCTTTGTTAGGCTCATGCTGAAGAGGCTTGCAGCCACTTCCTAAGATCTCAAATGGGTTCTATACAGCAGCAAGGGATTGAGCGAGTGACCTGAGTCCTAAAGTGTCATGAGGGTGTTTCTACCGGTGGTATCTACGTTTGCGGTTCGAAACTGGCTTGGTTTGATGTCGAATGGATAGCTGGTGAATAAAACTTGCTTTTCTAACCAAGTAGTTTATGAGGGCGATCGCGCTTCTGACTCGAATAGCCATAAGCCGCGATTGCACCCATTCGATTTGCCCATTCGATCATGCACCGAAAAAAAGTTTCTAGTCTTACATAAAACTCAGTCTGCTTTAGCGAGGCATGAATGAACGGGCAAGCAGTTCTTACACCAATCTTGGTTAATTGCTCAAGGTTGGAGGGGAAGTGCACTCAAACTCATCAATCATCAAATTGTTGGAGCAATCTTAATGAAAGTTGGATTTAAGCTAGGCGCGATCGCCACTGCCCTGTCGATCGCTTCTCTCTCACTAATCCCGTCCTCTGCTTTAGCAGTTCCGGGTTGGGCACAAACTTCCAGACGTATGGATGGATCTGCAAGGGACTGTACAAACTTCGTGCAAAACGCAATTCGCAAGGTAACCGGTGCTAACGGTACATTTGGCCAACTGAATGGAACAACTTATTTGATGACAACCTATCCTCAGGGGACAACTGGAGTTTTTATCTACTGTGTCTACAATCCTGAACAATCCTGTGGTCAGGCGACTTCAAGCGTGATGCTGGTTGCGTTTAGCGATCGGGGTTCTGGTGAAGCAGCAGCATGGAGGGATCGGTTAGATCGGGCGATCGGTAGTCCACAACGAATTGACTGTGGTTGATGCATTAGGAATTTGATCATGCGATCGCCCTTTTCCTAACCACTGGACGATCGCTCTTCCATTCCCTGAAGCCCAAGGATGAATAAATCTAGTGGCTTCGACCAAGTAATGAATGAAAGCGATCGCGCTTTTGGATTACTACAGGTTGCGATCTCGCCTCATCACCATTCAAGTTAATCACCTGATGTGGTGAGGAATAAGCAATCGTGTTTCTTAAACACTCTACTCCTGGGAAAAGCTTATGAACTTTGAAGTGCGGAAACATATAGTGAGACAAAAACACAGTAAAAGCAAAGGCTTTGTCAGAAGCTTTACAGTTATTACAGCCATGCTCTTATCTGGTTCCTTACTTACAGCTAAATCAGCCTTTGCGTTTAAACCGGACGAAGCTGGACATCTTGGTATCACCTCAGCAGCAATATTTGGTATTACAGAAACTGTGGGTGGTGTGAAATTAAAATTTTCTCGCCAAGCTCATACTGAGATTCGCGATGCTAATATTTCTACCGACTCTCCAACTGGTGATGCCTGGGTCGCAGAGAAACACTTCGATAATGAAGAATTTCTTGCTGCAACAACGCGCTTGCTGAATCTCAAAAGATATATCATCGGTCAAATCACAAGTCCTTCACCTAACGGCAGGAATGCGCGAATTGCTTTGGGAGGAGCGTTACATACCATTCAAGATTTTTATGCTCATACTAATTGGGTAGAAATGGGAAATACAGGAATTGATACTCGCCTTGGTCGCACCACGATTCCAAAACCTCCTATATCCTTACAATCCTCCCCAATGAATGATCCAGGTATGTTACTCTCCAGGGTGCCTCATTTGACCTCCGGCTACTTTCTTCCACCAACTTTTTGCAGCGCTCCTCCTGGTAAAACTCGGCATGGTTGGGATATTTGTCCGAATGGTCTAAATAAAGATGACCCTAGCAGACCTGGATACACGCAAGCACGAACTCTCGCAGTCTATGCAAGTCAAGATTTCATTAATCAAATTCTCAAAGCTCCCGGTGTCGCTGGTAATGCCAAAGCTATAAGGGCTTTGATGGGGCTTTAAGTGGATTTTACAGTTGAATCTCGATTGAGTTAGGGCAGGAAGCTCGGCAATCAGTAAGTTTCCTGCCCATGTTACCGACCCCCAGGTCTTTAATCATTCAGTGAGGAAACCAAGATAATGAGTAGTCTTGATAATGCAAAAAGTAGTCTATCGCAATTATCTGATATTCTGAATCAATTCAAAAGCCCCAGTATATTGGATTCAGAATTCTCTAAACTGCAAAGTGGTGTTAGTAAAGCACAAACAACACTCAATACTTTGGATCCAAATGCAAGCGAAGATTTTATTCTAACTGAGGTAGAGAAAGTTTTTGATTCGACTCTAACTAGAGTAAGTTATGTAGACAAGATCGGCGAAAACCTGAAATTTGATTTGCCATTTAAAACTACATTTGATAATGGCCTACCAAATTTTATAACAACGATCGATTCAACTTTTTCTCTCGATAACCCTCTACCCAACCTAACGTTTAAAGTAGGGTTGGATACTGGTTCGTTTGTACAGAATTTTACGCAGCCAGTTTTTGGAGAAATCGAGAAAATTATTAGTCCTTTAAAGCCTATTGAAGATGCTTTGACAGCTAATCTACCAGGGCTTGATCAAATAGGTATCCCCATCAATCTACTAGGGATTGCAAAGACTTTTGCCCCTAGTGAAGCATCTGCTTTGATAACATTCTTTGATGCCGTTGATCAGGTCTCATCATTAGTTGATGCAGTTTACAAGCTTCCAGCCAATGGTAATATAGTTGATTTGGGAGAATTTACATTAAACAAAGACGGTGGTATTGGAAATTCATCACCTCCAGTAAATATTGGAGACAGATTAGATCCAAGTATTACCAGCTTTCTAAATAAAGCAAAAAACATTCCTGGAGGCGGTTTAACATTTCCACTTTTAGAAGATCCTTCAACTGCATTTGGTTTGCTTCTGGGTAAAGATGTTAATTTACTAAATTTTACTATTCCCGAGGTCAAGACATTTAAAGCTGAATATTCAGCACCACCAATTGTTATTCCTATTCCTCCCATTCCGATACCACTAGTTGGGCAGCTCTCTGGAGGTGTGACTTTAGGTACATCTGGACTCAGGTTTGGTTATGACACCTATGGATTAAAGCAGAATAATCCACTTCAAG
>JBAUTA010000333.1:0-2413 GCA_049581985.1 Kovacikia sp. | reverse complement strand
TTTACCCCCCTCCAAAACTTTCGTTTTGGTCTACTAGCACCCCCACCCTGGACCTTACCCCAGGAAGAACTGCCAGGATCGCAAATTAAATAACCTCGGCAACTCCAAGCGTCAGGGTTTAGCATTTGGCCGTTATGCCTTCGGTCATCGCCAGGGTTTTCGCCCGAATGCTAAGCCCCTACAATTGATTGGGTTTCCTTTATTTTCATCCCTATGGCCATCAGACTGAAAATATCAGATTGATCAATAGACTTAAATCTATCGGTTTCATGAAAAAGATTCGTTTTTTACTATATGCATTCCATCGTATGCTGTTGATATAACAAGTTTGCAACAAGCTCTCTAATTTTTGCGATCATTCATCCGTCGTTGTTGGTGACTCTTCCATCCCCTGAAAAAGAGTGACCTAGCTGATTCTAATTGGTTAACTTTGTCCTCTTCAAGTTCTACAGGTCAATTGCATGGCTCAATTTCTGCTACAAACTGTTTGGCTAATTCCTTGCTACGCGATCGCTGGTGCAATTGTATCTGTCCTCTGGTCACCAGCAATGATTTGGCGGACGGGCCCCCGTCCTGCGGGTTATGTCAACCTATGCCTGACTTTACTTGCGTTTGGGCATAGTCTGGCTATCTTCCCCATGGTATGGCAACATCCGGCTCAACAACTTTCCATTTCCTGGTTACAGGTGGCAGGGCTAAATTTAACCCTACCGATTGAAATTTCTGCTGTGACCGTCGGTGCCAGTTTACTCATAACAGGCTTAAATTTTCTGGCCCAGGTTTATGCGATCGGGTATCTGGAAATGGACTGGGGCTGGTCGCGTTTTTTCGCGCTGCTGGCAATGTTTGAAGCCGGAATGTGTAGCCTGGCGTTTTGCAATTCCCTGTTCTTCGGTTACATGATCCTGGAGATTTTGACCCTGGGAACCTACTTGCTGGTCGGCATCTGGTATAACCAATCCCTGGTGGTGACGGGTGCCCGCGATGCTTTTTTGACCAAGCGGGTGGGTGACCTGTTCCTGCTCATGGGGGTGTTGGCAATTTACCCGTTGGCTGGCACCTGGAACTTTGATGAACTGGCTCAGTGGGCAAAAACCGCTACTGTGAACCCCGCGATCGCCACCCTGGTGGGGTTGGCTCTATTGGCAGGTCCCATGGGTAAGTGCGCCCAGTTTCCGCTGCATCTATGGCTGGATGAGGCAATGGAAGGTCCGCTTCCCAGCACCATTTTGCGAAACTCGGTGGTAGTTGCAACGGGAGCCTGGGTATTAATTAAGCTTCAGCCTGTGCTGGCGTTGTCTCCGATCGTGCTAACCACAACCATTGCGATTGGGGCTTTGACGGCAGTGGGCGGCACCCTCATCGCGATCGCCCAGATTGATATCAAACGAGCCCTGTCCTACTCGGTCAGCGCTTACATGGGGCTAGTTTTCATTGCCGTAGGCACTGGCCAGACGGAAGCAGCGCTGTTGCTGATCCTCAGTCATGCCCTGGCTCAGGGACTGCTGGTCATGAGTACCGGGTCGATCGTGCTGAACAGCATTACCCAGGATCTCACCCAGTTAGGTGGCTTAGCTCGCCGTCGTCCGATTTCAGCGCTGTGCTGCTTAGTGGGTGCCGCAGGGTTGATTGGGTTACCCCCCCTGGGCGGATTTTGGGCCTTACTCAAACTGCTAGATGGGCTATGGGAAACCTATCCCTGGCTGGTTGCAGTGCTGCTGCTGGTGAATGGGTTGACTGCGTTCAATATGATGCGTGAGTTTGGGTTGATTTTTGCCGGTTCGCCTCAGCCCATGACTGAGCGATCGCCCGAAAACTTCTGGCTCATCACCCTACCGATGATGGTGCTGATGGGGTTGGTACTCCATTTACCCCTGATTTTGCAGAGCCTATCGCTGCTACCCAGTTGGGCAACCTTGAATCAGGATATGGCCTTGCTCCTGTTATGGTCGAGCCTGATCGGTGGCGGAATTGGGGCAGCAGTCTACGTTGGACAAAGCATTCCCAAGCCCGTTCAACTGCTCTGGAAGCCCCTCCAAACCTTTTTTGCCTATGACTTGTATACCCCCCAACTTTACCGATCTAGTATTGTCTTCTTTGTAGATTGGGCTTCTCGCATTGCTGATTGGTTCGATCGCCAGATTATTGATGGAGTCGTAAATTTGGTCGGGTTGGTTTCCCTCTTTAGCGGAGAGGCACTCAAATACGGCAACTCTGGAAAGGGACAGTTTTACCTCCTGACCATTACCCTAGGGCTGGCTGCGCTCGCCCTGGGCATGAGCTGGTCAGCAATTCTCAGTATGAGAGTGATTCTCACTCAATAGTCTGATTTCAAGTGCCTTGAGTGTCTGAAACCCGCATTCTATCGTTCAAGAAATTGAGTAAGAAGGCTTCTGGGGGCACTTGTTTCAGT
>JBAUTA010000332.1:0-11218 GCA_049581985.1 Kovacikia sp. | reverse complement strand
TCTTGGTCAATCTCGCGGCGGGCTTGATTGCTTACACCTATCAACCCAAACTGCCCTCCTTGGATTTGCAGCCCAAAGACCTTGCGGCGCTGCCTCCTGCTATCTTTTAGACCATCGAACTCACGTTTGGTTAAGTAAGAATTTTTCCAGCCAATGCTGCGCCCCTACGTCAGGTCAACCAAAATTGAGTTATGGCTATAGCGGTTCTCACTGGGGTGAGGTACGGGGTGTGGGGGTGTTGCCCCCAGCCAGGGGTTTCACCCCTATACCCCGTCCTAACCAATAGGGCTACGGCTATAGAACCAGAATTTCCCTGGTTAATGATTCCCAAGAACTGATATGAATTCCACTTTGTGGTACGTTCCAGCGAGATAGAGAACAGAAGATGGTATGGATATTCGAGATGCGGTAGAAGCAGATTTGCCTGCGATCGTTGAAATTTACAACACCACCATTCCTTACCAGATTGTGACTGCTGATTTAGAACCAGCCACAGTTGAGAGTCGGCGGGATTGGTTTCACTCCCACACACCGGATAAGCGTCCCCTTTGGGTAGTGGAGTCGGAGGGAGTAGTGGTCGCCTGGCTAGCTTTCAAATCCTTTTATGGCCGACCAGCCTACGAAACAACTGCAGAACTCAGTATTTACGTGTCACCGGACTATCGCCATAAGGGAATTGGAAAGATGCTGGTGCAAGCGGCGATCGGTCACAGTCCTGCTTTTGGTATTAAAACTTTACTGGGATTCATCTTTGCTGAAAATGTGCCCAGTCTGCGATTGTTTGAGCAATTAGGTTTTCAACGCTGGGGCTATCTACCCAAGGTCGCTGAATTTGGCAAAGTTGAGCGGGATTTAGTAATTATGGGGCTGCGGTTAGGTTAATTGAGTCGATTCCTGACTAGTACAACAAAAACAAAGTTTTGAAAGGGGTGAAGGGGGGGAACCCCTTTTGGGGCTGTGCCCCCAAACCCTATGGTGCAAAATTTAGGGTTTGCAACACTAGTACTTTGTGCCTACTCCATCGCCTTTCGAGCAACTATAGGGGTTTATTTTTATCAATCTCACCCGCTTATTTGGCAATCTCAAAATTAACTCCTCGCTGCAATAACAATCCTGTCTGTTAAGATATTTGGGTTGTTCAGTTTGATACCGTCCGTTGAGTCAATCCATAGATCTGCCCAAAGTAGACGATTTTTTGCAGGAGCTAGCCACGATCCAGCAGACAGGCTCGAAGCGGATTGCGCTGCTAGGCTCACGCCACGTACCGATTACTCACCAAAACTTGATCGAGATGATGAGTTATGCTCTGGTTTTGGAGGGTAACCGTCTACTTACTTCAGGGGCAACCGGAACCAATTTTGCAGCAATTCGTGGCGCACTCAGAGCAGATCCCACACTTCTGACGGTTATCCTGCCTCAAAGCCTGGAGCGGCAACCGCGTGAATCTCGTGACCAACTAGAACAGGTGATGCATCTGGTGGAAAACCCCAGCAATGATACCCTTTCTCTAGCAGAAGCCAGTGCCCTCTGTAATCAAGAGATCATCTCTCGCTGTCAGCAACTCATTTGCTTTGCCTTCCATGATAGTCAAACCCTCCTCAACACCTGCCGGGAAGCGGAAGAGCAACGTAAACTGGTGACCCTGTTTTATTTCGATTAACAATTTGATTAACTAATGGTTCATTGGCATAGGGGGAGTGGGATAAGGGGGGAGTGGGATAGGAAGAGTGGGCCATGGGACATGAAAAGTCCTCCCTAGAACGGTCTTACTAAAGCGGTTGGATTGGCTCTAACTGCTTAAATGTAGCCATCTCTACCCCAAGCCTTCTGCTCTCTGGTCAGCCTCTGATCCAGAAGAACTTGTTAAAAAACCCACCATTTTGAAAATATTCTTTAGCATGGAGATTAGTGGTGGTTTGAATCAACTAACCTTAATCGGAGATTGTGCAAGTTTTGATCTGCCCTGATTCCTGCAAACAGTTTTGTTTTCAGATGCGAGACTTGTCTTAGGGCAGAGGTTTTGCAACTTCAAGCTAGCTGAAACTAATTGTTACCTATAGCAGTCCGAAATTAGTTGTGAGGCTGGAAGGCTTCGTGAGCAAGGATTTCACTGGAATTCTTGCTCACAATCCAAATAGGATTGCTATAGTTGCTTGATCTCGTTTGCTTTTCCACAGGCGAGAGGCAAGCCTTGTTGGCATTTTGTTTTTTAGTTTGCTGGGAGAGGAGTCGGCGATCGGGATCTTTGCGGTCTAGAGCTGTTCGCTGCTTGCCTGTTCTGACCTTTTAGCCAATTGTTTTTACCGGGTCAATTGGATAGGACAGCCAACGGTTCGCGCAGAAAACAATATCAGCTATCAGATTACAACGTGATTACTTTTTGAACCTGTTTGCCCGGTTCAAAACACATCTCTAAAATCCAACAAAGATAACAACTTGGTATTAATAAGAGGTAAGTATGAAGCGATTTCTGACGGTATTCGTAGCGATCGGTTGGGGAATGTTTGCGGGTCAGGCAGTGCTTGCCCAGCAGGTTCCTCAAGCTTCCAGTTCAGTCCGTTTAGCCCAAGTAGGTAGCCATTCTTCTAAGCTGGTCGATCCAGGCGATCGAACTATTCAACGGAGTGGAGCCTCTCTGGTGGCTGAAACGGGCGTTCGCCCCTGCCCCGCTGATATCTGCCGGGAAGTGCGCCCCTCCACAACCAATTTAAACTTCAACTTTTATCCAGATTCAACCCTTCGAGATCCCTTATTTTACCGAACAGATACCGCAGAGGCAGGAATATTAGGGCGATCGAGTCCCTATGTCTATCGCAATAACGTTCTCCATAGCCTGTTCCCTATTGATGAAGCAGATGCCAGCACAGAACTGGGACTTTACGTACAGGCAAATTTTTGAAGGGGTAAGGGGAGAGGGATGAGGGGAGAATCGGGAGATACTTGACATTTAATTTCCTGTTCTGACTCCCGTTACTTGTATAATGGCTTGCGGCGCGTTAACGTAGCTGTGTTTCGGGAATGCTGAACAAATGTTTTAAGCATCCTGCCGTTAACCGATCTGCCATCGGTCTTGCGTATCAGCGTATGAACAGTTCAGGTATCTGTACCGAGCAGCGGGAGCGAGAGGCAAAGGCTTTCAAGTCATTCTTGCGAGTTTGCCTGGTTTGTTCTGTCGGGTTACATGCTGCTGGATTAACTTGGGTGATACGTCACCAGGGGGGGAGATCGCCCGTGTCCCAACTTCAATCTCAGTCAGTTGAGGTTGCTGTGGTTACACTTCCGACACCCAACTCAAACTCGATCCAGTCTGAATCCATCCAGCCTGGAGCAGGTGCCGAAGAACCCTCTTCAATGGAAACGGGAGCGATCGGGTATCTGCCCGTGGGTGATCCAGATTCGCAGGCATCTAGCTTTCAGCAATTACCGCATTCTCCGTCTTCTGAAAACGGGGTGGAGCCATTGTCTTCCCTGCCTACGGATTCAGGTTCCAGTTCTTTAGCCGGAGCAAAACCGGAGGCCGATCGCGGGGTCTCCTCAATGCCTTTCTTTACCTCTATCCCTTCACTCGATCCTGCTTCACCGTTGGTTCAGCCTGGACTGTCACCGGAGACAGCTTCTTTTTCAAATTCTTCATCTCATTCAAATTCTTCATCTCAACAGGAACCCAACCCAACTCCCAACGACTGGCTTGCCAACCTCAGGAATGGTCTCTCCTCATTTATCAACAGAACGCCAGGGGAAAGTTCTATCTCCGCGCGCCAGGGAAAAGCCTCTGGGATGTCCTCTGGAAAAGCTGCCCAGAGTGGTATGGATTCCCGTTCGGTTGGCTCAAACGGCAAGTTAGGATCCCCTTCTGCCTATGGAACAGGTGCTAATAGGTTAGGGGGGGCACAATCCGTAGGTTTGAACCAGGGATGGGGGAACCTGTTTGGTAATTCAGGTAATGGAATGCAACGTCCTGTTTGCGTGAACTGTCCCGATCCAGTTTATCCCTCTATGGCACAAGCCCTAGGCTATACCGGAACAGTGGAAACCAGAGCGAATGTTGATGAGCAGGGTAACCTCACCAATGTTCATGTGGTTGACTCCAGCGGGCATGAAATTTTGGATCGTTCGACGATCGAAGGGGTCAAAAAGTGGCTGCTGAACTCCACCAAAGGGGGCTATCACGATCTCAAAATCCTCACCCGATATACCAAGGGAGGAGCACAAGTCTTTGTTGAGAATGGAAGTTCACCTTCTAGAAACTTACAGAAGGATCGGGGATTACTTCCAACTGCCAGCCAATCTTCCCCCCTGACGGCTCCGCGTAACCAGTCCAGTGGTGAACTGAGGGTGCAAGATCTGGCTCCAAAATCAGAGCCAAAGCCGGAACCTATCTCCCGGGAAGCAGGTGAAACTACTATAGATCGTCCCTCTCCAGATTCTCCTTCTGCTCCGATTTCTCAACCGCCCCAGGCGATTGTTGCCCCAGCACCGCAATCCAAACCCGATCTCCTCCCCTTCCCCCCAGAGGATAATTCATCTTCTAGCGTTTCTACGCTAGAATCATCGATTGTCCCTTCCTTAAGCAACAAACCTGCTACTGCGCGATAATGCAGTAAGGGGTAGATGGTAGATAGACTTCTACCTCACCATCCATTGCTCCTATCCACCCCTTATTTACCCGTTACCCCCATCCTTCATCCTTTCCCCCTATGCCTTTGCCTACTGTTGCAATTATTGGTCGTCCTAACGTGGGCAAATCTACCGTCGTCAATCGGTTGGCTGGCGTTCAGGATGCGATCGTCTACGATGAACCGGGAGTGACCCGGGATCGCACTTATAAACGGGCTTTCTGGGGCGATCGGGAATTCCAGGTGGTAGACACGGGCGGACTGGTTTTTGACGACAATACGGAGTTTCTGCCATTGATCCGGGAACAGGCAATGGCGGCTTTGGCAGAATCTAGTGCGGCGATCTTTGTCGTAGATGGACAGCTAGGGTTAACTTCTGCGGATGAGGAAATTGCCACCTGGCTACGGCAACAGTCTGTTCCAGTGCTGCTGGCAGTGAACAAATGTGAATCGGTGGAGCAGGGAGCGACTCAGGCAGCAGAATTCTGGGAGTTGGGCTTGGGTGAACCCTATCCGATTTCAGGCATCCACGGAAATGGAACGGGCGATCTGTTAGATCAGTTGATCACCTATCTGCCGCCTGCCGAAGAAATCTTTGAGGCTGAAGAAATTAAAGTGGCGATCGCGGGTCGCCCTAATGTTGGCAAGTCCAGTTTGTTAAATGCTTTTGTCGGTGAAACTCGCTCCATTGTCAGTCCGATTTCTGGCACGACCCGGGATGCGATCGATATGCTGGTTGAGCGAGATGATCGCACCTACCGCCTGATTGATACCGCTGGAATTCGTAAGAAGAAAAATGTCGAGTATGGACCGGAGTTCTTTGGGATCAATCGTGCTTTCAAAGCCATTGATCGCTCGGATGTTGTGCTGCTCGTAATCGATGCCCTGGATGGAGTGACTGAGCAAGACCAAAAACTGGCGGGACGGATTGTCGATGAGGGGCGTGGCTGCATCATTGTGGTGAATAAGTGGGATGCGGTCGAGAAAGATTCCTATACGATTTACGATCACGAGAAGATGATGCGCGATCGCCTGCACTTCTTTGAGTGGGCAGAAGTCATTTTTATTAGCGCCAAAACCGGGCAACGGGTGGAAAAAATCCTCGATCTGGTAAACGTTGCTGCAGAACAGCACAAGCGGCGAGTCAGCACTTCCGTCATCAACGAAGTTCTGGAAGATGCCGCTCGCTGGCACTCCCCCCCCACTACCCGTCAGGGTCGTCAGGGCAAAATCTACTACGGCACCCAGGTCAGCAGTCGTCCGCCCACGATCGCCCTATTCGTTAATGATCCCGCCCTATTTAACGACAACTACCGCCGCTACGTCGAGCGTCAGTTCCGCCAATCCCTTGGTTTTACGGGAACACCCATCCGCCTCCTATGGCGTGGCAAAAAAGTTCGAGAGATGGAACGGGGCAATGTGAACCGGGCAACCCGTGTTTAGAATGCTTAGTTTTAAATTTAAATAGCGAACAGGGCAGATTGGGGACAGGGTGCAGGGGTGGAACCCCTGGCTGGGGATAACGCTCCCACTCTCCCCTTAATCCTCTGTCCTAATCCAAACTGGCGACAGCTATGTAGTCTGTCAGGACTGTTTTGAAGGGTTTTCAACCCTTCAAAACACTCGGAATATGAGTTTTGTAGAGTGGAGGGACTCCTCAACTCTATCCTGACGGACGACTAGGGCTGATAGGCGTCACCGACTTGCAAGGAGCTGCAAGCTGACAGGATTTTTGTCTCCTATACGGTATTTGCCCACATTCTCCTGGATCGTTGCAACAACTGGTGCATCCACATTCTTAGATTCCGGCACGTTGCGTGGATCCACCTCCAGGGTGAGGCTGGTCTGCCCTGGACGAAAGGTTACTTTCGGTGGCACCCAGTCTATCCTCTCGTCATTATCGTTCAATGTTTTCATCTCGTAATCATCGTTCAATGTCGCCTGCCCACTGAGACTCAAATCAACCTCCAGGGGTTGGTCAGAGTGTTCACCCGTGCGGGAAATGGTAAAGGAACTTTTCTCCTTCTGGGAGCCGAAGAGCGTGTTGCGTCCCGGTCTGTGGACATCAGGGCCAGCCGTAATGCTGACGGTTGGGATAACTACCTGATCGGTGATTCGCACGATGGCTGAGGCTGAGTTGTTATCCAGCTGATAGCCTAGTCCTGGTTTCAGGTTGGCAACCACTGCCCCGGAGGAGCTACCGAGGGGGGGCTGCCCTTGGGGATTAACCTGAATTTTTACATTGCTCTGGCCCTCGGGAATGGTGATGCTGCGGCCTGCAGGTTGGAGCGTGAAGTCTGTGCCTTCAACACTGCGAGTTAGGGGTGGGTTCGGCGCTACCTCATTGATCCCATACGTCACCACAATGCCGCCAGCAGGAGCAGGCTGAGCCAGGGTAATCGTGAACTCTCCTGCAACAGGACCAATCTTGTGGGCGTCTGGCCTGGTAGCGGTAATGCTGGCGACGATCGCCGGACGCAAGACAATAGAGGTCTCAATTCTGAAATTTGATTGGGTGGTGTGCCGTTCTGCAAAAAACAGATCGAGGGAATAGGTCTGGCCTGGGGTCAACCCAAGGGTGTCTAAGTGCACTGTAGCGGTCTCTGCCGCATGCACCCCACCCAAATCAATTACCAGTTTTTGATTAATAAAAACCCAGAGGTCATCGTCACCCCTGAATGTAAACGTTTGTCCGCGCTGGTAAGTAAATTCAGTATGGGCTTCCATGGTGAAGTGGAAGTTGTGGCCGGTATCAGCGTAATTGCCCAGTAGACGTCCGTCAATTGGGAAGAAACCCCCGATAGACTTAAACGGTTCATCCCCATCGCTGTCAAGCACGTAGGTATTTTGCGGTGTTCTTTGCAAAGTTAGGATATAACCAACTTGCGTCGCATCACCAGGATGACTATTACTAAACCATTTCTCGAATGCCTCTTGGCCGTGATTCCAGATTTTGGTGGTTCCGGCATAAACGGGTTTGCCGTTGGTTAGCGTGGTTTGAACAATTCCTTTCACCACTCCATACCCGGCATTGAATGGAAATGCCTGAAGTTCTTCATCTCTGGGATCCATCTCAAAGTCCGGATGACCTAAGCTTGATTTAATCTTTTGTATGAGTTCCCTTTTTGTTTGGTTATCAATTGATGGACTGCTGAGCGCGGCTTTCAATTTCTGAACAAGCATTTTATCAGGTGAAAACCCACCCCGCCCCGTGTCAATGACTTTCTTCCCATTTTCATCAAAAATACGAGCGTGATAGAAATCTCTGATTTCCGCTACTATCACCAGGCTCTTCCCTTTTATTGGGAGGGCGTCAGTACTGTCAAGGGACATCAGATTTAAATCATACTCGTTTAGGTCATCCTTGATAAGAGGGATAAAATCGCGAATGGTTGCTGGAATTCTAATCGAATCACGAAGATCTTGTGATGCAGTCTGGGGGCTGGAGCTAGTAGCTATAGGGGTGGACATGACGATCTCCTTTCTGGTTTGAGAAGTATTAACTGAATTACAGGGAGGCTTGAACGTTTTGTCAGTCATCCAGGCAACTGACTTCATCATCTGAAGGATTTAGCTGTTGATATTGAGCGATTAAAACAATAGGTTTTTGATTGGGTAATCCAGACTGAAACTGAAAACAAAATCGATTTGAATAATTCCGGATAAATCAACCGGGGATTTCTGACACGATCGCTATGCAAACCTCAAACACTTCTGATAGTAAGCTTACAGCCGCGATCGCCGGAGTTTTCAAATCACCTGTTTTGGTGATTATGAATAATCAAAGATGTGTTCTTGATCACTTAAATCACTGTCTTAAAAAGAAGACAACAGGATTTAATTTAGTTCACTTATAGAAGGAATATTTTATCTAGCTTCCAACCCTGCAAGTCAATCAATTGAATTCCAACTCAATCATTAAGACTGTCTGCAATCCATTGGAACCTGGTAGGTAAAAGTCAATTTTGGAGCACCAACCTGATACCAATCATCCCACTGATAGTTCAACACTCGTTGACTGACAAAACCCGCTTGCCCTGGGAGAGGAACAGGACAAGGGGGGTTCGGGCAATGCGGCTAAAGATTTGTCAGTTAAGCAGGGTGGGAAATAATGAGCGTTTAAGTTCAGTATAAGGAAAACGAGAGATTTAAATCTGATCGAATAAAATTTTAACAAAGTCTTTTGTTTTGCTTTGTCCGCAGCATCGCTTTTCCAGAAGGCATCGCCAAATCCTGCGAGACAGCAGAGACGGTTGTCCAAGTCTGGTATTCAGGTCAGACAGAATCCCTCAGCCCCAGAATTTTGGAAGTTATTAAATTCTCATTCCTAAGCGGTAGAATTGATCAATTTAGTGCTGATGATTAGTACTAATGAACCTGCTATTCAAGCAATGTGCATCAACTTGAAAGCAGAAACGATAAAATGTTAAGGATTGTTTCTTCCCGCTCCTATGTCTAAGCGTGCCGATGGTCTGAATAACCGAGGAGTGCAGCCCCAAAAGGGTCAGGCTGCACCCCCTTCAACCGCGCTGAATAGCATCCGCATTCGAGGCGCACGGCAGCATAACCTGAAGGATATTGATCTGGAACTGCCCCGCGATCGACTGATTGTGTTTACGGGGGTTTCCGGCTCTGGTAAGTCATCTCTGGCGTTTGACACCATCTTTGCGGAAGGGCAACGGCGCTACGTCGAATCTCTCAGTGCCTATGCCCGACAGTTTTTAGGGCAGGTGGATAAGCCCGATGTGGATGCGATCGAAGGGCTGAGTCCTGCCATCTCGATCGATCAGAAATCCACTTCCCACAATCCCCGCTCTACGGTCGGAACGGTCACAGAAATTTACGATTACTTGCGTCTGTTATACGGACGGGCGGGAGAACCGCATTGCCCGATTTGCGATCGTTCCATCTCCCCCCAGGCCATTGACCAGATGGTAGACCGGATTATGGAGCTGCCCGATCGCACCCGCTTCCAAATCCTGGCCCCCGTCGTGCGCGGCAAGAAAGGCACCCATAAAAAGTTGATCTCCAGCCTTGCCGCAGAAGGCTTTGTCCGCGTTCGGATTGACGGTGAAGTGCGGGAACTGAGTGATTCGATCGAATTAGATAAAAATCAAAGCCACACGATCGAAATTGTGGTCGATCGGTTAGTTAAAAAATCTGGCCTTGAAGAACGCCTGACCGATTCTCTGATGACCTGTCTCAAGCATTCTGAAGGAATTGCCATCATTGATTTAGTAGCGGAGGAGACAGCGAGCACAGGGCAGAAGGCAGAGGGAAACGTGGTGGAGTTGCCTGCCGGGAAAGGACGTAAAGCCGCCGAAAAAAGTGGTAATTATGGCAATTCCCCCCCCCCTCCCCCGCCCCCCTGGTCTTCTCTGAAAACTTCGCCTGTCCCGAACATGGTGCAGTGATGGAAGAACTATCTCCTCGCCTGTTCTCCTTCAACTCACCCTATGGAGCCTGTCCCCACTGTCATGGGTTAGGTAGTCATCGCAAGTTTGCGCCAGAATTGGTGGTGCCAAATCTAGAGTTGCCAGTGTATGCAGCGATCGCACCCTGGTCAGACAAGGACAACACCTACTATTTATCGCTTCTGTGTAGCGTTGCGAATGCCTTTAATTTTGACATTCAGACCCCCTGGAACAAACTGACCGAGGTGCAACGTCAAGTGCTTCTCTACGGCTCCAAGGACCCAATCTGGATTGAAGTAGACTCCCGTTATCGTCAGAACAAAGGTTATCAGCGTCGCTACGAAGGCATCCTGCCCTTATTGGAGCGTCAGTATCAGGAAGCTAACTCCGACGTTTACAAACAAAAACTCGAACAATATCTGGTTGATCAACCTTGTGAAGTCTGCAAAGGAAAGCGGTTGAAACCAGAGGCGCTGTCCGTCCGGTTGGGACAGTATCGGATTAACGACTTGACTGAAGTTTCAATTCGGGATTGTTTGCCCCGGGTGAATGGGCTTCAGTTGAGTTCCCGGCAGGCGCAGATTGCGGATCTAGTGCTGCGGGAAATTAAAGCTAGACTGCAATTCTTACTGGATGTGGGGCTGGACTACCTGACGCTGGATCGGATGGCAATGACCCTTTCCGGGGGAGAAGCGCAGCGGATTCGGCTGGCAACCCAGATTGGATCGGGCTTGACGGGGGTTCTTTATGTGTTGGATGAACCCAGCATCGGTCTGCACCAGCGGGATAATTCTCGCTTGCTGAAAACCCTGACCCGTCTCCGTAACCTGGGCAACACACTGATTGTGGTGGAACACGACGAGGAAACGATCCGGGCTGCCGATTATCTGGTCGATATTGGTCCCGGAGCGGGGGTTCACGGTGGCAAGATTGTTTCCCAGGGCAGTCTGGAGAATTTGCTGAATGCACCGGATTCCTTGACGGGCGCATATTTGTCGGGACGGCAGGTGATTCATACACCAGCGGAACGCCGGGCAGGTAACGGTCGGGTTCTGAAAATCCGGGATGCCTACCGCAATAACCTGAAGCACATTGATGTAGATATTCCCCTGGGCAAACTGGTCTGCGTTACGGGCGTATCTGGTTCTGGGAAATCGACGCTGATTAATGAACTGCTTTACCCCTCCC
>JBAUTA010000331.1:0-5639 GCA_049581985.1 Kovacikia sp. | reverse complement strand
ACAGGTGCAAGCGTTAATGTTTTGCCATATGAGTTGGGGAAACAACTGGGCTTAATCTAGGAGAATGAAACGCTCTCGGTTGTATTGGCGGGGAACTTAGCTCGGTTTGAAGCTCGCGCAGTTGTTGTTGATGCTCAAGTCAGGTCATTCCCAGCCGTTAATCTAGCATTTGCCTGGACACAAGCATCTGATGTACCTTTGATTTTAGGACAGGCTAATTTCTTCTTTGAGTTTGAGGTCTGTTTCTTCCGTGCGCGTTCTGACTTTGAAGTCCGCCCTAAACAGTTATAGAAATGGAGACAGGAATGCCAGTTGGAAGCGATCGGTGAGGCGCGGTCTAACAACGCAGTGGAGCGGACGGTACAAAGTCTTCGCGCTTCGTTCTAGTCCTCTCGCTGCCGCTCACTTTCGCCGTTCGGCAGACAATGCTGACTCTCCCACCGAAATTTGCTGCTAGGTTGCGACTGTAGATCAACGATGGTGATGTCTTATCAATTACTCGCAGAGGAGATTAATAGCCTTGAGTTTTTGCTATTCTCAACCGACTGGAGGGTATTTTAAGTGTTGACACCGGAACTTGTGGAAGCCCTAGAACAGATTGAGCGAGAATTGAACCTGCATCCTCCGATCGGGGCAACCGATGAAGATCTCAATGGCTTTCGTTACCATGACCTCTGGCTTCGCAATCTGCTCATTGCTTCCTCCCTCAACGGAAGGCATACTGGTAAGCCCGTTCCACTCAAAGCCCTGGAGAACCAGAAATATGGACATGAAGGCAAAACTCGAAATGGGTTTGAGTCGGTAGACCATCATCAAGAACTGCTTTTGGCGCAAGCCCAGGGGCACCGCAGGAAAGCCAAGCCAGAGCAAAGGTACTATGAGCTTCGGAGCAGCGAACCGATGTTTGACGGTAGGAAGTCGCGTTATTTGCGGGAAGCTGAGATGGGGGAGTTTTGAGCAGCGAGATACAGAAATAGCAGGCTTGCTATCAATCGTTATGGTTTTATGCTTGAAATCAATATCGATGAACGTTGCCAGTTGCCACTCCGTCTAGCCAAGCTCAAATGCCTATTCTGGTTTTGCACTTCTGCGTGTCAAGCAAGGATGCAAGCTCTTGGACATATCTCCCAAAAGCCTTTACTCATATGGATTTGATTACAAATACTTGGCTCCAGAAAAGAAGCGCTTGGACTAGATTTGGACTAAAATTTTCGTGGCTTTTAGGGCAACTCTCTGAACTGCAAGCAGAGTCCACCGTTCAAAACCATCCTTTTCACAACCCCAAATAGTGATCTAAATTTTCCGTCTCACATGTCTCAGACAAGTCTCTCTATGAGTCCAAATTTGATTCTCGGTATCTCAAATGAGTCGTTCCATGCCCCTTGCTTCCCTGAGGATTCTCAGGATCTCATTTGAGTCTTTCCAGGAGTCCCAATACTAATCTAAATAGCGTACAACGCAGATTGGGGACGGGGTGCAGGGGTGGAACCCTTGGCTGGGGGCGAAACCCCCACACCCCCATCTGCAACCTTCATTTTTTAAATTGGTATAGGAAGATGCTTTAACGGTCAAATTTGTCACTCCGAGGGAGCGGAGCGCAACGAGGATCCAGGCTTAAAGCCTCTTTACTAAGATGCTGTCGCATCGTTCAGCATCATTCAGCATGACATTTGATAGGTTCCAAACAACCCCTAAGAGAATCCTCGCTGTCTCATGTGAGTCTCACTATTAGTCTCGAAATAATTCTCACTATCTTATTTGAGACTGAATAACTCGCCCAAGGGTGGTGAAATACGGTATAAGGAACTCACTCATAGCCCACCAAGGTTCCACGCCCTCCACGCCCAAAAGTATCTTTAGTTAATTACACCCAGCTACTTACTGTTCTTCCTTTCGCGGGCGAAACTCTACTATCTTTTCCCGCACCGTCACATCAAAATTGTTGAAGAAATCGTGCCCCAATAGCCCCACATCCATATCTGATAGCCCGATCGCCACAGGGACGTTGCTGATTTTTGCCCCATCCACTTCGATCGAAGTCACATATCCCACATCAAAGGTTGTAAAGCCGTTAGCAGTTTGGGCGGTTGCCTGTCCGACCGGTTTAACTGCTAGTGCAGACGCCATGTCCTTTGTAATCAGCGTACCGCCCGCACCAGTATCCACAATCATGGGGTAAGCAGAGCTGCCATTGAAGGTCACCATAATTACCGGGACACCCTTCTTCCGGCTAATAATGGGAGCTTGATAGATACTCTCTATGCCATTGCTGAGAGAGACTTTCTTAGGCGCTGGCGATTTGGCAAACAACAGTTGAGCAGACCTGAGGTTTGCTCCAATCAGAACTAACGCCAAGGCAGCCACAATTGAGAAAAAAGTTTGGTAGGTTTTCTGTGCCCTGTCTTTTTGTGGGGTCGCACGCTTAGCAGGCACGCCAGATGGAGGTTGAGCTGAGTCGGCAGGACTGGTTTCAACCCACGAATTGACTTCCGCAGCCTGAGCTTCTAACGGCTGAGAAATTGGTTGTGGAGGGGTCAGGTTAAAGCTATGACGCCATGCGGGGGATACGGCACAGGTCTGCTTACCCTGTAACTCAACCGTGTTGATCAATGGGATATTCAGCTTTGCCAGGTTCTTTTGCAAATACGTTACCAGAGCTTGCCGATTAGGAATCTCGTCCGCTTCTAGCAGCACCCTGAGGCAGGTGTTTTGGCGCGTAACCCTGGCGGTAATGCCTTTGGATTGAAGTGGTTGATTAATCAGAGCGGCGATCGCCACCGGATCACCCCGCCTTGCTGACTCAAGGGTTTGCTGAGAAGGTGTCATTGCTGCTAGCTGCCATTTATATTGAGTCCTGATATGTACCTGGGTGCAATTAACTTAAAGATGATTTTAGGGGTGAGAGGGGGCTTTGGCGTGTGCGATTCGCCCCTGCTTCCCCTAGAAAGACACTATTTTGACGCCCATTCCTCCCAAATCCCCTAATGGTCTGTTAAGACTGTTTTGCAGGGTTGAAAACCCTCAAAACATCCTAAAAATGGGTTTTATGGATTTGAGTTATCCCTCAAATCTATCCTGACGGACTCCTAGCTTCATATTTCCCATTCAAAGCTGAAATCATGCAACCCTAGCTCGTCTCATTATTCCTATTTTTGTCTTGCCTCAAGCTTCAAGATAATTCCCATAGTCTCAAAGCAAACAACTTGCGACCAGATTGGTCTTACCATTCTCATTACTGTATCAGCTTAAGTCTTGGGTTGATTCCCATAGTCTCAAAGCAAACAACTTGCGGGCAGATCGGTCTTACTATTCTCATCTTTGCCTCACCTTGAGTCTCGAAGTAATTCCTATAGTCTCAAGGTGAATAAGTTGCGACCAGATCGGTCTTGCCATTCTCATCCTTGTCTCACCTTAAGTCTCGAAGTGATTCCCGTAGTCTCAAGGTAATTTAGCCTGGAGATAATCTCGTCTTCTTGATTTAATTTTGCATAATTTGAAGTAGGAGTAATAGTGATACCAATCACCCATGCTGATGTTTTAGTTTCCTAAAGGATGAAAACCTGGCTCCCTTCTCCTGGGAGCTATCCATTGCACAGATCTCGTCTAAATTCCCCTCCCCCCTTGGGTTTCCCTGCCCATTTTGGAAGAGGGGAAAGGATTTCAGGTTCCCCTTTTGCCGTTTTTCCCAAAGCGGCAGGGGGATGGGGCAGAGTAGACTGGGCAAGGGTTTCACGGCTACCCTTTAAATTGGCATGAGGGTGTAATTCTAAAGCAGGGTGGATCGTATCGCCTGATTAAGCACCACGTTGATCGAACCGTCTGAATCCGGATTTAGGGTTACAGATAATGAAGTTTTTTACTAGAAAGGTCTATCTTCTCTGGTTCTTCCCCGATCGCGCGGTAAGTCCCTTCTACGGGATCCACCTTGAGATTCCGAGAATCAATCTAAGACCAAATTTAAGACTCAAATAAGACTTTGAGACAGGTCAGGGACTTCTCATTCCGATCCTGCGGTGCCCCTTTTTTTGTTCAACATTTCTCTGGAACCCCCCTGTTATGGAGCAGAGACATCCCCCCAAAAAACCTGAATCAACCCGATTGAAGCAGCGAGAAATCCCAGTTGAAACCGTCGTTGGTGGTCGTTACAAAATCCAACGGCTACTAGGACAGGGAGGGTTTGGGCGATCGTATTTAGCAAGTGACATCCAGCGTTTTGATGAACTGTGTGTTTTGAAGGAATTTGTTCCGGTTAACGAGTCCAAACAGATTCTTCAAAAAGCGGTCGATCTGTTCAAGCAAGAAGCAAAAACCCTTTATCAGATTGCCCATCCGCAAATCCCAAGATTTCTGGCGGGGTTTACCCAATCTCAGCGCCTGTTTATTGTCCAGGAGTATGTCAATGGCGTCACCTATGCCCAGCTTTTGCAGCAGCGCAAACAGCAGGGACAGCTATTTTCCGAAGCTGAAATCATCCTCTGGCTACGGGATCTGCTGCCCGTATTAGACTACCTGCATAGTCTCAACCTGATTCACCGGGATATTGCCCCAGACAATATTATGCTTTCCCGCGATCGGGGGTTGCCAGTTCTCATTGATTTTGGCTTGGTCAAGGATTCCCTTAGCTGGTCTGTAGATTCTGCAACCACCGGATCTATCCAGCAAACCTCCCGACTCGGAAAATCCGGCTATTCTCCGCCAGAGCAGCTTGGGATGGGGCATTGCTACCCCTGTAGCGACCTCTATGCCCTGGGGGTGACTGCGATAGTCCTATTGACCGGAAAACATCCCAACAAACTGATCGATCCAAATACGCTGCAATGGACGTGGCAATCCCTGATTACGCTCAACACACCCCTAGGTGAGATTCTCGATCGGCTAATCGAACCAAAGCCCAGAGATCGGTTCCAGTCTGCGAAGGAAGTGCTGGATGCAATGCAACAGCTACCCTTTTCCTACCAGCGCTCTCATCCCGTGCCAACGGCTAAACCTGTATCCGTTGCTCAAACCCTACGACAGTCTGAACAACTCCAGGCCAAGCAACTGGCTGACTCCATTGATTTACCAACTCCGTCTTCGTCTCCCAGCAGTTTGATTCCAAACTCAGCATTTATGGAACTGTGTCGTCAGGAATTGACCCGCTGTGTTGGACCGATCGCCCGATTTCTAATTGACGATACCCTGAACCATTATCCTGATGTCACGCCCCAGGGGTTCATCGAAGTTCTGACTTCGCAAATCTCAAATCCCAAACAAGCCAGGGATTTCAGAAGCCGCATTCAAATTCCCTCTGGGCCAACCTCAGAAGGACAGCCAGCTTCGGGTTCAGACTCCCAAGTTTCTCCCCCTGAAGAACCTCAGGTAACCAGTCAGAATAGCTTCTCAGAGCCATCCAATGATCTAAATCCTACCTTTTTAGATTGTTGCCAGCAGGAACTTACCCATTGCATTGGACCGATCGCAAAACTGCTCATCAAACAAGTCCTTGCTAATAACCCGGATCTCGATCGGATAACGCTGGCAGAAGCTCTTGCAACTCAAATTCCCAGCCTCCAACTAGCAGCAGAATTTCGGCAACGCCTGAAGAATTTTAAGACATAAAGTATAGCCATAGCCCTATTAGTTAGGACGGGGTGCAGGGG
>JBAUTA010000330.1:0-2209 GCA_049581985.1 Kovacikia sp. | reverse complement strand
TACCCGCTATCCTAATGCGCCCAGTAACGGTACGGTCCTGACTGCTGATCAACTAAGGACGGTTCCGCTTGGACAATACAAAATCTTTGAACCGTTCACCAGCGACTCCATTGACCTATATCGGGCGCATAATCAGATCCATTTTTATACCTGGGGAGATCGACAGTGTTGCCTGCCTAAAGGAGCAACTACAGCAACCCTGTTAGATGAATGGCAACCCCCTGCTAAAATCACCTCGCCAAAATCGAGTCCCAAACAAGAAGATGCATATGGTAGTGACAATCCCGCTCCGCCGCCGCCCCCTGAACGGAAGTTAAAACTCAAGATAGGGGATATTTTGATCTTCGAGGAGGTAAAGGGAGCAACTACCGGTAACGAAGCAGATGCAGAACTTACTCATCGTCATGCTGTCCGTTTGGTCAACGTAGTGCCACTCGAAGATACACTTTACCCGCAGAAGGTGCGTGGCTTTAATGAAACATTACCAACTCCCGTTGTAGAAATCACCTGGGCAATGGAGGATGCACTGCCATTTCCCTTGTGCATTTCTGCCATCGGTCCTGCACCAGATTGTAGATTGATCACAGACATCACCGTTGCACACGGCAATGTCATCTTGGTTGACCACGGACAAACCCTTGTGCCTGAACAACTGGAACTGGTGGAATCCAAAGAAGAGTTGCAAGGCTGTGAACGTGAGGGTCAGCCTGCTGATATTACAACTAGCCCTAAACCATACCGGCCCGTATTAAAGTATGCCCCGCTAACTTTCCGTCAACCCCTCTCAGCCCAGGAACTCTCTCAGACTCCAGCGTCCAAACTGTTGACCCAAGACCCGCGACAGGCACTCCCCCAAATTACTGCTTTGATAGGGGTTCCGCCTAACTACACTGAAGGAATTGACCCGAATACCCCCCCAGATCGCCCCGAGTGGCGATGGACGGCACAGCCGGATTTACTAAGCAGTCAAAATCGAGACCGTCATTTTGTAGTTGAAATGGATAATGATAGCAATGCTCATCTGCGCTTTGGTGACGGCGAGCTGGGGCAACAACCTCAAGCTGATACCCGCTTCTTTGCAACCTACCGTATCGGCAACGGCCCTGCTGGAAATATTGGTGCCGATAGGATTTCCCATATTGTTTTTCGTCAACCTTTCAACCCTGGCTCTTCCCTGCAGCCCCACAATCCTCTCTCTACTAGGGGAGGAATGGCACCCGAACCCCTCTCTGAAGTAAAACTCTTTGCACCGCACACCTTCCGCAAGGAGTTGCAGCGAGCAATTACCGCCCAGGACTACTCCGACCTAGTGATGCGAGACTTTGGCGATCGGGTCCAACAGGCAGGTGCGACGCTACGCTGGACGGGCAGTTGGTATGAAGTGCTGGTGGCGATCGACCCCTTAGGGACGGAGACCCCCAGTGAGGCGCTGTTGGAGGAAATTGGTGATCGGCTCTATCGCTACCGCCGTATGGGCCACGATGTTGTGGTTAAAGCAGCGGTGTATGTGTCCCTGGACATTGCGATGACGGTATGTGTCCAACCAGACTATCTACGTGGGCATGTAAAAGCTGCCTTACTCGATGTGTTCAGCAATCGCAAGCTACCCGCTGGCCAACTTGGCTTCTTTGATCCAGACAACCTCACCTTTGGTACTGGCATTGCCCTCAGCAAACTGGTTGCCTATGCCAGAGCGGTAACGGGAGTCGATAATGTCACTATCACAACCTTAAAGCGCCTGGGTGAGGTTGACCAAGGCGCTTTACTGACGGGCATCTTGCCCATGGAACCTCTGGAAATTCCCCGTCTAGACAACGACCCCAACTTTCCCGAAAACGGTAAGTTAACGCTGAATATGCGAGGTGGGCGATGAATGAATCCTGCGGCTGCTGTGAAGGACCAGACATCATTACGCCGATTTCTACAGCGAATCGTCCCGGTCTAGATGCACTGGTTTATCGAGTCGGTACCCATTCCACGTTTCTGGAGACGATGAAAGCACGTCTCTCCAGCAACGAATTCGGATCCCTTGCCAATCTGCGAACGCGAGATGCTAATGACCCGGCGATCGCCCTACTAGATGCTTGGGCAACTGTTGCCGATGTCCTTACCTTCTATCAGGAGCGCATTGCCAACGAGGGCTATTTGTGGACCGCAACGGAGCGGCGCTCTGTCCTAGAGTTAGCAAGACTGGTAGGCTACACTCTGC
>JBAUTA010000329.1:0-6292 GCA_049581985.1 Kovacikia sp. | reverse complement strand
AGGTAGATGCCGCCAAAGCCAGGAAAGCCGTCCAGCCCAAACAACCCTCCAGCCCAAAATCAGGGGAGACTAACTAAGCGCTAAGGCGACCTCCAGGCTCAGTTCCCCAAACTGCGGCGATTGAATGTGATGGTTTCCCTCAAAAATGTCAACATTGGTGTAGCTACTCCCCATGGGTTCCTCGAACTTCCAGTTCTAATCCAATCCTTCTCGGTTAGGGGCAGTTGTTCGCGCAGCGTTCCCGAAGGGTAAGTGCAGCGATAGAAACGAAACCTGCCTCCGCAGGTTGAACTGTCCGTCGTCTGCGCAGGCAGACTTTGCTTTTGTAGCCGCGAATTCCATTCCCTGGGGCTTAACCGAGAAGTATTGAGTTCTAATCCATACCTCCCAATCCGGTCGGTCCCAATGAGCAAGACGAGAAACAGGAAAAGACGATTGGCAATCTGAATATTTTCTGCAGCCTGCGGTGGCACTTCAAGCACCCCCCCTTGAATCCTCTGGCGTAATCAATCTGGCCTAATCAATCTGGCAATAGCTATACCAAATGGCTAGCAGCCTGTCGGAGTAATCGAAGTTCTCATTGCTAGGCTCTGCCTGGTAACGTAAAACTGGAGGCTCTGCCTCCATCTGACTAGAGGCAGAGCCTCCAGAAAGGCATTCCCAGGAGGATCCTGGGAACGAGGAGAGTCTCCCCGACAGGCTGCTAGTAGACCAAAACGAAAGTTTTGAAAGGGGTGAAGGGGTTCCACCCCTTCTTGGGGGCGAAGCCCCTACCCCCCCCTGTTGCAAAATTTATGATTTGCAACACTAGAATCGAAGAAGACCTGGGGCATGAGGATGGTTCGGGCGGCAGTCATTACCCTGGTCAGGTTAATAGGGTAAAATTAAACGCTCTTCCTGAGAGACTTCACCCATCCATGCTTGAGTCCGCAGATTTTCAAACCCTTTTCTCGCAGTTACAATCCCGCTACCCGACCAGTAGTTTGACTTCCGAACTGGTGCAAATTCATGCTGGGCACTACGTTGTGCGGGCTGTGGTCCAGGTTGGTGGGATTGCACTGGCAACCAGCATGGCAGCAGCAGCAACCGTTGAGCTAGCAGAGGATCAGGCGAGACTACGTGTTTTAAGGATGTTGGGCATTCACGCAGTTGGCTTTGCAGGACAGGGGATTCACGCTGCTGAAAATGGTATCCCATCAGAGCGATCGGACTCTTTCCCCAATCCTGCAAGTTCCTTATCTGGTTCTTTGCAAACAGCGTCATTCAACGACACCCTACCCCCCTCCCTGCCGCCCCTCGACAAAATTTTCCACTCTTCGTCTGATGCCCCTTTGCCACTCGAATCCCCGCTGATCTCTGAGCCTGCGTCTACGGGGACATCATTTACCCCTGCCTTAGATGCCCCTGCTTTAGATGCACCCGCTTTAGATGCACCCGCTTTAGATGCCCCTGCTTTAGAGGCACCCGCTTTAGGATTTTTCGAGCAAGAACCTGAGCAAGCGGCTGTAGGTAGCAATTCCTCCTTGCCAGCTCCCCCATCGATGCCTGAAACAGTAGAATCCGTGGACGATCGTCCCGCTCCCGAAACCTCCCCCCGGCCCAGTAAATCGCGCAAAACCGTTGCGGTTCAAAACTCCCCTCCCCCAGAATTGCCCGCACCATCGGTCCACGAACCCCTCGATTTGACCCCGTTGTTTCTCCAAATCGAAGATGAGATGGACCGAATTGGCTGGACTAAGGAGCAGGGACGCAACCATTTGAAACAGGCGTATAACAAGCGATCGCGCCAGCAGCTTACGGATGAAGAACTCATGGACTTTCTGGCGCACCTGAAAACCCAACCTGCGGGGGGAGAGGCGTCAAGCGTTGAAGGGATGGAGCGATCGTCTTCAGGCATGCCATAGATCTGTAAGGCCATGGACCCGTAAAACAGGGCTTGTCAGATTTGGAGCGGTATAGTTCCAAAGTTTATTTTGGGAAGACCAAATGGGAAGACTAAATAGGAAGACTAAATAGGAAGACTAAATTTACTGAACCTTCACGGGGGCTTAACCTGGGTTTCAGGTTGAGATGGCTAGAATCATGGTTACATCCCGATTACACTAGCGCAACTCAAAAGCTCTACACGTCTCAGTTTTATAGCTATCGCCAGCTTGATTAGGACAAAAGATTAAAGGAGAAGTGGGGGCGTTGCCCCCAGCCAGGGGTTTCACCCCTGCACCCCGTCCCAACCAATAGGGCTACGGCTATAGTTCTGTGACCGCTCCGCTTTTATGCCCTCTACTAAGGTGTCGTAAATTTCTGCCGATTCAAAATTAGCAAGGTTGAATTGCAATTCTCGCATCCTCTTAGAGAAGTTACTTCCTGGGGAATAGGCAGCACCGCTAGTATCTATTGCAAAGTAATTAATGGCCCTGATTTGAGCAACACCATGAAAACAAAAGCAAGAAAAGAAGAAACCCAATCACATGAGTCAATGAGCCATGGGATCCAGAATTTCAATTTTGAATTATGGGCTAACCAGGTTAGACCGCTTCTGCTGGCATCGCTGAATAAGCGCGGAAGTCGCTATTGATTGACTCTGACTAAACGAATTTCAGTCCGTTGGTTGCGAGAGCTGTCAGGTAAGATGCCAGCCAGGGGTTGGCTAAATCCCTTTCCTTCAGCGATGATGTTGTGTCGGATTCCCTGACTGTGTAGATAATCTACGACAACCTGTGCCCGTTGTTGACTCAAGCTTTGGTTAAAACTGGCAGAACCCGTCCGGGAGGTATGCCCAATTACCCTGACCGCAACGGTTTGGGTATTGAATTCATTAATTTCTTGAACCATTTGATTGAGGGTTTGTTTCCCCCCGGACGTCAGGTCTGCTGAACCAACTCCAAAGCTAACTTCACCCCTTACCTGCAAATTGCCAATATCAGGAGCGGCTTTGACTTGACTAACATTAAGTTTTTGGGTGGGGGCGATCGCTTTACGCTTGCCTGCCAGCCGTTCTGCTAATTCCGGATTATCTGCCCGTACCAGCTCAACCAGGGTTTGGGTATTATTCGCAGCTTTAGTAATAAAATTGCTGGCAAACAATCTTTCCGGCTGGGGAGGAACCTGATTCAGCCGTCCGGTCAGGGCCAGAACTGCGGCTGTAGAGTTAATCCGTTTTGTTAGAATTCCCTTCGTCAACCATTCTTTGGCTTCAGTAGCCGTAAAAAACTCAATTCCCTGTAAGACTGCCGCTGCATCCGTCGGGGATAGTTTACCGTCCTCAGCAATTTGGGTTTGAAGCTGAGAGGCATCCCGCACATTGGTATCGATACGGCGATAGTAAGCTTCCAGGAATTCTCCAATCTTTTGCGGTTGGGATTGGAGCAGGCGATCGGAAGCAACAATCACATCTACGATCGCCTCTGGTGCATCTTTGCTAGACAGCACCACCGTATACCCTTTTTGGCGTGCCTGAGTGACAAACGGTTCCCAAATGACCGCGATCGCCATGTTCTTCCCTGGATCTTGCAACAGTTTCCAGGCTTCGGACGCATCCCCTACTTTAGTGATTTGAAAGTCCTGGAGCTTAAATGCCTCAAATTTAGTATCTAGAACCAAAGCCAGATACTCACTGGGAGTATCCCCCGCAAACGTCATGCCTGGAGTTTGCCCCTGCGATTTCGTGCGGCTGACCAACTGACTCAAATCAAGCAAGGACTTAAGAGAAGGGTATTTCTTCGTGTTCAAAACTACGGCATCTGCCCCAACAGTCCGGTCAATCAGAGCCACGATTTTCCCCTGGGGTTTCTGCCTGAGAAACTGATCTAGCGTCGTTACCAGCAGGTCTGCTTGCCCCTGGTTCAGCCGCTCTGCCCGTTTCGCCTGGTCAAATTCATCTTCGTAGCGCAGACTTACTCCAGTTTCCTTCAATATCTGTTGGAATGGCGCACTGCGGAACGTACTATAACCACTAAAGGTATCCCCCAGGATAGTTATCTGAAGATTTTGCTGAGGATTGGCTGAATTAGAACCGGGAGCAGACTGCCCCACCAAACCGGGAACTAAACCGGGGGCAACCCGGCTGAGCAACCAAAGTCCTCCCACACTCAGGAGTGCAGTCGTAATAAATGCCAGGATTAGGGCTGGTTCAGTCCGCTTAGTCATGGAGATGATTTACCTTACCGATCAAAAAGGGCACCCCGCCGTCTCAAGTCATAGATCGCTTCCCGCTTGAGTCCTTCATTTCCACCAAAGCGAGTTTTTTCTAACGTTGCACCCGCCAGGTTGGTATCACTCAAGTTTGCCCAGCGCAGGTCAGAATAACTCAGATTCACCCCGTAGAGACTGGCACCACTTAAGTCCACGTTGGTTAAGCTGGCGCGGCGCAGGTCTGAATGGCTCAGGACTGTTGCCCGTAAGCTTGCTCCGTCTAGCCTGACACCAGTTAACAAGGCACGACGCAAATCTGCATGGTTCAGAATGGCTTTTTCCAAATTTGCGCCAGTCAAATTGGTACTGAGCAGCTTGGCACTGACCAGGTTCGCACCGCTTAAATCCGCACCGATCAAGTTTGCATTATTGAGTGTGGCGCTGATCAGGTTAGCCGCGACTAAATTGGCACTGATCAAATTGGCATCTTCCAAGTTCGCATTTACCAGATTTGCATTTCTTAAGTTAGTGCCAATCAAATTTGCCCCTACCAATTGCGCAGAACGCAGGTCTAACCCGCTCAGATTCGCAGTCGAGAAGTCCTCAACCGGATCGAGTCCTGCTATTTTCGCTAACTCAAAAAAGTCGTCGGTGGTAGCCTCTGCAACAAGCTGGATCAGTTCTCTAAGTCTCTGAAGAGATTTGTCACTATCCATTTTTTTGTAAGACTGTCCAGCAAACATAGGGCTTTTTCCCAAGGCACGACACACAGCTAGGACTACAACAGCATTCCTGTAAGTTTCGCAAGCCTTGAAAATTAGTAACGAAAAATGCTGAGGAAGCCCCTCAGCCCGCAAGCCCAGCTATCCCAAAGGATAAACAGCTTTTATTTATTGTAAACAACTAATAGAGTGATGTAACTACCAATAGAATGAAGCCAGAAGAACGAAGCCAGAGAATATAGCTCCGTAGCCGCCTTCTCCCGCCTATCCATCAAGAATTATCTATATAAAATATAATAAATTAAGCAACATCTAGCTTGGAATCAGCTACCCAGAGCGCTATCAAGCGTTCAATGATCGCTCTCTTGGCAGGACTCACCCCTTCTGGGATCAGGCTTTCTAATAACGAATCGCCCCCTTGAGCTTCCGCCAGAACTGAGTTTTGCCTTCCCGGCCTCTGTGCAACGATCTCTGAAGGGTTCACCAACCGGATTAAGTTCTCAAGATGAAGGGGTTCTGGTTGAAGCATAATACTGGACAATTAAGTTTCAAAAGGTCATTCGTGAGTTCTCAAGCCTGACAAAATACAAGCCTACAAACCAGACGTTTCCCAGGAACTAACAGCGCTAGATGATCACCAAAAAGCTTAGTTGAAAGAATCAACCTTAGTGAAGTATCGACTCTTAACTGCGAATCGTCAAGCCTTAGGAAGAAAACATCTCTGGAACAATCAATTCCGAAAAGATGTCATAGATATGGAAGTAATCTCAGGCATCGCTAGCCCAAAAGATTGCCTACCAAGATAGGTTACCCCGACCACTACCGAAGATAACATCCAACCCAAGCTGCGGAGAAGCTCCTATACCGAATCTTTATATGAGTCAGCTTTCTTCTATCTTAGCAAGCCGTGAATTCTGGATTTCGGCTATCTATCTTGGGAATTGGTTCGATCGTTTTTACGAAACATCTGTAAGGTCTGAGACAACTGCCTTCAAGCCATTCTCGCGAACAAGGGTGAAATTCAGAATGTCCGGACTTTCTGACATGGGAAGGAATTTGGGTTTGATTCAGCTCGAACTACCCTCATCCCCCATCTCCTAGTCCCGCGCTATTTTGGGAGAAAGATTTTGGGCTTCAATAATATTGACCCCTTCAGGCGTCAGGGCTTTGCCTGGGGCAGGTATGCTTTCGCCCATCCCCAGGGTTTTCGCCCGAATGCTAAGCCCCTAGAGCTTATCGGGTTTATTCTGTTTCCATTCCTGAGGGAGATCGAAGTATAATGGCACAGCAAGTTATAGCAATTCCCACGCAGGCGGCACTGTCCCCTTCAAAATCTATAACTCTGCCAATTCCTCACGGTTAACACTCCTGCGGGTATAGTTCAGTGGTAGAACGTCAGCTTCCCAAGCTGAATGTCGTCGGTTCGAGTCCGATTACCC
>JBAUTA010000328.1:0-2696 GCA_049581985.1 Kovacikia sp. | reverse complement strand
GTCAATGATTGTTGTTATTTCTCATTGACTGTACGGCAGTGGGTGCTTTGTGCCGACTGCCTTCTCTCTTCTAGCTACCGGGTTAGTCCAAAGTCCAGTAATAGGGCTATGGCTATAACACCGATTTTCGGCGTTACTGAATTGAGATAGGATTCGCCGACCGCGATATCGACTGGAGGGCGAACAGCCGTGTCGCCCCTACCCATTCATCCCTGCGTTCAGCAACGCCACACCGATTTTCTACTGATTCCTGGCAATACAGCAATCAGAGATTGGCTCAGCGGCGATCGAATCCAACCCCACTGATTTCAGGAGTTCTTTCCAGTCGCTTAATAGCTTGGGATTGGTCGGATCGCTGCGCCGCAGATCCACCAGACTGGTCACTGTTTCATGCCAAACACCAGCCTCGGCATAAAGGGTCGGGCGATCGGTGGGTTTTGCCGTCTTAATCGCCTGCGCCAGCTTGGAGTTTGGCTGAGACCGTTCAATCCATCCTTCGACACTGGGATTGCCGCTCGGTCCCTTAGCAGGGTCGCAGATCAGGGTGACATACCAGTGATACTGCTTGCCCACCTGGAGCGATGGAGCGGCTTCGGGTAAATCAAACCGGACAATTCCTGGTTTGGTCGGTAGGGAAAACGTTGTTTGATAAACAACCTCGGTATCGTTGTTGCCAAGCAGCAAGAATTCTGCGCGCTGGTTTGGGGACTGGGGAATGTATAGAAAGAAACTGGGGCGATCGGCGAAGGTCAATCCCAGCTTTTGGTGAGGTACCAGGGGCATCAATGCTTTGGTTCCTGCCGTGCAGACTCCGCCACGGGTAGCTCCTCCTGTGGTCGCAGAAGGTGCACCCCGACTGGGAGCCTTAAAACTCAGACCCAGCTTTTTGGGGGTCGATCGCTCCGAATTAGGGGGAGCTGCCTGAACCAATGGGGTAGGCAGGGTAAGAACAGGCAACAGCAGGGCCAGGGCAAGAACTGTAAAATACCGTGGACATTTGATACAGGCCATAGTTAACCCCTTTTGATGGTGACGTAAGGAACGATTGCAACGCGACTCAGTTCAGATGAATCCGTAGGGTAGGTACCTGATATTTAAAGTTGCGGCTGACCAAGCAGGGTGCATAACCGGGGTAATCTCAACTTGCGATCATCTGGACAGCCAGCAATTAGCAGATGCAGCGCTTTGCTAATAAACCAAAACGAAAGTTTTGGAGGGGGGTAAAGGGGGAAATCCCCTTTTGGGGGCGAAGCCCCCACTCCCCCATGTTGCAAAATTTATGATTTGCAACACTAGTGCAGTTTCAACAAACCTGTTGGGCAATGGTCACTCTACCCTCACCTTAAATCTCTGCCCTAATCAAGCTGGCGATAGCGATACTTTTAGACTACCCATCTTTCTCTGAAAACTCGCGTATCGTTGCAAATCGGGGGGGTGGGGCGATCGCGTCGTCCAAAATTCCAGCAGAATCACCCTGGCTGATCCCGCTTCAAATTGAATTAAGGGTAGATGATTCCCTGACAGCTTATCGGGTTTATTGTATGCTCAATCCTAAGAGAGTGTTTGAAAAGGTATAGGGGGGGATCTGGATAGTTTTAATACACCATCAGGGGCCTTTAAAACATCCTCTAAGTTGCGGTTGCCCGATCGATCTGGCTGATCTCACTATCAGAAAGTTTGACATTGAGCGTGTTTAAAGAATCCTGAATGGTTTCTGGTCTGCTGGCACCTGGAATCGGGAGAACGCAAGGGGATTTTGCCCGCAGCCATGCCAGCACAATGCAGTAAACGGATACGGCCTTTTCCTGGGCCAGTTGGGCGATCGCCCCAATCTCTGCCACTTGCCCGATGCGCTGACTTCCCCCCAGGGGACTCCAGGGAAAAAAGGTCAATCCTTCCTGTTCGCAGTAAGTCAGCACACCATCCGACTCTGGTTGGCGATTCCAGGGATTGTACTGATTTTGGACAGAGACAATTTCTACAACTTCACGGGCCCGTTTGATTTGCTCGACGGAAAAGTTAGAAACCCCGACAAAGCGAAGGATACCCGCAGCCATCGCCTCCTTTGCTGGGGTCAGGGAAGCCTCGATCGGGTAGTCGGAATCGGGGGCATGATACTGCCAGACGTCGATTGGTTTTTCGCCTCCCAGTGCCTCAAAGCTTTTTTGAATGGCCGCTCGCAGATGTTCAGGATTTCCGTTCCGAGTCCAGGAACCCCCAGGACGCATCAGCCCCCCTTTGGTTGCCACCACAATCTGGCTGGTGTCCCCGCTGTATTGCTGAAGCGCTTTGTGAATCAGGCGCTCATTGTGGTGCTTGTCTGATTCATCTTTGCAGTAGGAGTCTGCCGTATCGATCAGGGTGACTCCCAGATCAAGGGCCCGATGGATGGTGGCGATCGCCTGCGGCTCAGGGGGGCGCGTGCTAAGGGATAGCCGCATGCCACCTAACCCGATCGCGCTAACGACAACATCTGTATTTCCCAGTCGTTTAGATTCCATGTGTTGACCTGCCCCATATCAGTCTTAAAAGCCTGACCTCTGCCTCTTTAAAATGTCTGCTGTCTGTAGCAGTTCTTCCTTGGGTGAGGTACAGGGTGGCAGGAGGTAGTGCCTCCTCCCTTGTCCTTGATTGATTTGTAACTTGATTGATTTGCAAACTGTTATGCTAACTCGACTTATCCATGGTGAAGAGGC
>JBAUTA010000327.1:0-7857 GCA_049581985.1 Kovacikia sp. | reverse complement strand
AACTCTTCCCGTACCTGATTGGCAGAGGTCAGAACCTGATCCAGATTGGTGAGGGATTCTAAGCCGAGAATTAGAATGGAGTGGGGGTTGGGTATGGATGGGGGGGGTAGCGAGAAAGGCCGTCCGCTGCCTTCCGTTTCTATTTCTGTTTCTATTTCTATCTCCGGCTTCCCCGGTTCCCCGGTTCCTCCCGCCCCCTGTCTTGCCTTTTTCCGGCTACATTCCAATTCCTTCTGAATGGTTGTAAACAGTGTCTTTGTCGTCTCTGGCAGCGTAATCACCTGGATCGGAACTGAGGAGCGCTGCTGGAGCTGTTCCACAATCCGATCGCGCAGACTGATGTAATTACAGCGGACCAGGATGAGGGAGAACTGTCCCTGGGAAAGCTGAATTGCCCGCGCCAGAGTGTTGAGTGATCGATCGTTCAATCTCTCAATGTCATCCTCAATATCATCGAATGGGGCGACATCACTCATGGCGAGTGGAGGCTAGGTAGGCTGGACTGGGGCTGAGGGTATTGTCTAGTCGATCGAAATCGACTGGGGACCTCCCCCCTTGCCGTTTTGAATTTCGGTGCTGGAGGAATAGGAAACCCCCGCCTGCTGATCAAGCCAGCTTTTGACCGGATCATCCGCCAGATTAAGACGCAATAGCCCGGAAAAAAAGCCTCCCAGAAAGGCAATGGGTTGTTGAGCAAGTTCCTTAAAAACAGGCGTCAGTTCATCGATAAACACGCTAAGTTCCCCATGTGTAAGTCTCTTTGGTGATTGTAGCGTGGCAGCGGAAGAAGTGAGAGACGAGGGGGCAGAAGTAGCCCTTCCATCTCTCACCTCCCCCTCACTCCTCACTCCTCACTCCTCACTCCCTCACCCCTTCTGTTCCGGCAACATGCACTTATCGCTATCGCATCCCGCCGGACCTTCGGCCAGGCTGAAGCCTGAATCGTAGCGGCTGAGAGCGGCGTAGAAGTCGTTGGTGCGCTGACGGGTTTGGACTTCCTGCTGGAGCCGATCGAAGGTGGTCTTGTCGATCTTCTCGAAGGGCAAGCGGGGGAAGGGGGCATCAAACCGGGCTAAAAGAGCTGCGCTGATGTAGCCCCCGTCGCTGGCAATGGTCTGATAGATCCGCTGGGCCAATGGCTCCACTTCGGCTTCAGTGAGTTCGATCGTGGCGCTGGTGTTGTGGGCTGTGTAGTAGGTCTGCACCTGCATGTAGAAGTCGAATTGGGCAGTTGCCGAGAATTTTTCGATCGCGATCTCATCCGCTCCCGGCAGGTTTGCCCAGGAGACTTCGACCGGGATCTCAACCAGCCATTCAGTACAACAGGGATCGAAGGGATCGTTGAGCAGATTACCGTTTTCGTCCTTGTCCGATTGGGAGGGCACAATCGGGTAGCCGTAGTCCAAACAGGCCAGCGCAACCGGATCGTTCTTGCGGAAGGTGATCCGCCGAATGAAACGTTGCGCCTTGGGGGGATGCCAACCGGGGCTGGCTCCTGTCAATAGGGATTTGGTGCCAGCAGGCTGGACCGTCGTGCAACGGTTGGGGCGTTTGATCTGGTGGCGATCGCAGTACTCTCCCACCGTCTGATGCACAATCTCGCGCCAGCGGCTCAGGTACTCCTGTTCTTTCTGCTTGAATGCCAATCCCTGCATGGTATCGGGTCTACCCGCCTCCCACCAGCGCAACCACTCGACACCAAAGGCATGGACGAAGAAATCAAACAGTCCGGTGAACGAAACGCCGACGATCGGGTCCAACTCTCGGGATTTTTGATAGCGCGGTTCGGTAAACCGATGATTGAGCAAGGCCGCAACAGACAACGCTCCTGCCTTGAAGGCGGCTTCCTGCTCTTGAAGGTTGAACGGATCGAGCTGATTCAGATGAACCTCTGAAAGGTTGCAGTGAAAATCCGCACCCAAAATCTCTCCGCAGGGATTCAACCCATAGCGTCCCAACCGATGTTCCAACTCGTCGTTGGGCATCTGGGGATGCCGCTGCTGCAGCCAATCCCTTGCAGTTCCCTGATTATAGGCCTGGAGAAATTCAGACCGGAGTGCGGCGGTCTCCAGCAAGTCCCGATTGGAGCGGGCGATCGCCTCTGGGGCATACTGAATCGCGCCCTCCCCGGAGTAAAACTGCTTGCGAACCGCATCAATACATTCCTGCTCGGTCGGTTTGTGATGGTAAACGCGGGTATGGTTTGCCATCCTCAGCACATCGCGATCGGGGTCAATTCGCCAGTTGCCGGTTTCATCCTGTTGCCAGAGGTTATCTTTGGCAACAGCGAACTGTTCATCCTCGCTATTTCCCTGTCTCATCCCGGCACTCCGCCGGATGTTTCCGGCAACTACCGTTGCCGCCGCTTCATCAATCAGGAGACAGCACTCTACCGAGGTTAACTGCCGTCCGATCGCCTGATTCAGAATCCCAGCGCAGCGCTCATACAATCCCGGTAGGCGGATCGGGTTCGCCACCCCACCAAACCCTTTCAGAACTTCCCCTTCCGCCCGAACATCGCTCAGATTGACCGTGACCTGAATCTCCCCGGTGAAGCGTTCATCTGTCGATAGCTCCAGCAAAGATTGGTAAGACTCTACCCAACCCTGACGGCTGTCCCCCACCTGAATCTGTACCTGATTCCCAGCGATCGTGACCTCGGTTCGCTCCCGTCGTTGCCCGGCAGCAGTAGCCCCCAAAGCCCCTTCCAGGGTAATCAGCAGGCGATTGCGAATGGGAGGCAGTTGATGAATATAACGTGGCTCCAAAATTGCTCCCGTGCCACACCCCATCATAGCCAGATCCATCATTAGCCCAAAGGCTCGCCAGTCAATGACATTGGTGCTGGTGCAGTTATAGGAGCCAGAGAAGTTTTCAGGTTTCTCAATCCACGCCGTTCCGCCTACCCACAACCAGCGACCCGAAGGCAGGCTCTTCAACTGGCGCTGCATCTGTTCAATTAAATCTGCTTCCGATTGGGCCAGCTTCCCTAGTTTGACAAGCCCTCTGGTCGTTCGCTGAAGCACCTCTTCCCAGGGCTCGCGTTTGTTTTCAGCCCGACGGCTGTAGGTTCTGTAGAAGACAGGATTGGCAGTCGGCGCAGTGATGGGGAACTGGCTGACGGGGGAAGCGGAATCCTGGCGAGGGGCAGAACCATCCTTGAGAAGACCTTTAGGGCGGCTTTGTTCAAGCTCTCGAACCATACGCTGTCTCACTTTATTGCTAGGGTAATGTCAGCTACAAGACTAAATGTAGGACTTGAGGTTCATAGTCTACACCATCTGTAGAGTGATCGTCCTGTAGATTTGTAGCATAGAATCCTCAAAGTACAGCATCGCACCGGGGGAGTTTTTGCCTGGGATTTAGTACGAGCGATCTGATACGGTGGTCGATCGTGTGATTAATATCACAGTACAAGGCGATTTAAATCGCTTTGCTCATAATGGGAATCCTTGAAAATGAAACCAGTTCAGTGAAGCATCAGGATTTATTGGCCCTATGTCAAAGAAAATTCATCTACCCCATAGTGAAGTTGAACAAATGGTAAATAAAATTATTGCCTGCGGAAAAATTACTCGTAGGGATCAGCAGCAATTTGTCTCTGCCCTCCTGTCTCAACAGACAATCAACCAGGCCGAGCATGATCTGATCAACCGGGTGTTTGAACTTTTGCGGGCGGGACGGCTGCGAATTGTGGACTGAATTGCCGATCGCGGCAAACGCAGGCTTCTACAGTTTTAAGATTGAAAATTTTAGATTATGGATTTTGAAAGCCCTTACAGATAGATCTTTCAGGCAATTATCCGGCCTTGACGCAATTGCAAGCGCAATTGAAAACTTAATTGAAAGCGCAATTGAAACTGATATTCAAAAACCGTGGAGACCTTGGGAACTAAGTAGCTGGGCGCAATTAAATAAAAGATGAGTTTGGGGGTGGAGGGGGTGGAACCCCTTGCCTGGGGGCGCAGCCCCCACTCCCCCTTCTTACAATTAATTAGAGCTACCTACTTAGTTTGGGAATTAGAGATGCGGAGAAGCTAATTTGAGGCTGTTCGCATCTCTGTTCTGTGGTTCCTATTAAGTTTTTAGTACAGCCGTAGCCCTAATAGCCCAGGTCTACGGCGACCCGATGGGCACAGGCAAAGCCGGAAAAGGCAACGGCGTTGAGTCCCTGTCCGGGAAAGGTGCTATCTCCAACGCAATACAGTCCTGGAACAGACGTCCGGTTGAAGGGCATTCCCAACAGCCCCATCAGTTTGCGGCTGGGAATGGGCCCATAAGTGCCGTCCTCCCGTCCTAAGAAACGACGGTGGGTGCGGGGGGTACCCACTTCCTGATAGTCCAGATTGGCAGCCAGGTTAGGGAAAATCTTTTCCAGACGGGCAATCACCCGTCCGGCGGCAGCTTCCTTGCGCTGTTGGTATTCAGTCGGCGAGAAGCCTTGCCAATCCTCAATCCAGCTTGGGGTGAAGGTGTGGATAATGTGGTGGTTGGGCGGTGCCAGGTCCGGGTCTAAAAGCGTGGGAATGGAGACAAAGATGGTGCCTTCCGGATCTTCCATGCGGTTCCAATCCTCCAGCAGAATATGGTGACATTCGGTTCCCGCTGGAAGGCCGTCTGCTTTTACGCCCAAATGCAAACTCAGAAAGCTGGGGGATTTCTGGTAACGCTGTTGCCATTTGCGTTCGGCGGCTGGCATCCGTTCGGCTGGCATGAGCTTTTCAAAGGTGTCCCAGCGGGTGGCATTGGAGACAATCCGCTTTGCCCGGTAAACTTCCCCCGATGCCAGTTGTACCCCTACAGCCCGCCCGTTCTCCTGCAAAATCTGGGTGACTCTGGCTTTGTACTGGATCTGCCCGCCATATTTTTGCAAGCCTTCGACGAGTTTTTGGGCAATCTGACCAACCCCCCCCCTGGGATAGTTGATCCCCCCGTAGTGGCGATCGCTAAACACCATGCCTGCATTAATCATGGGCGTTCGGTCGGCGGGGACAACGGACCAGCAGTAGCATTCCATATCGATGAATTTCAGCAGCATCGGATCGCTGATGTGGCGACGGGCAATATCTCCGGCATTTTGGGGGAGATACTGAACCAGCCCCAGGCAAGCAAGGGGATGCTGAAAAAAGACCCGCGTTAGATAACGGGGTTCTTCCAGGGACAGCAAATCCATCACGTTCAGGCAGTTGAAGACTTTCCAGCACTCATCATAAAACCGACGAATGCCCGCCTGTTCATGGGGGAAACACTTTGTCAGCTCTTGCAAAAATTTCTCATAATCCTGGTGGACCTTTAAATCCAACTGATTCGGGAGATGGTAGTGAATCTGAACCGGATCAGGAAAGGTTTCCAGGCTGACGTTGACGGCTTTTAAGGCACGGGTTAACAAATTCGTGGTGCCCTGCTGACCGAAGCCAAAAATCATGGAAGCCCCGACATCAAACCGATATCCCTGGCGATCGAAGTACCCCGCACTGCCTCCTGGAATCAGGTAACGCTCCAGCACTAAAACCCGTGCGCCCCTGGCAACCAATTGGGTGGCTGTCACCAGCCCGCCAATTCCCGACCCCACCACAATCACATCCCAGTCTGAAGCGCCAGATGGTGCAGGTGACGACTGATTTTGAGCGGCAAACCCGGAGGCGGAATTGGCAGATACGGTCATGAAAGGTTTGAAGAACAAGGACTGTTTTCCAGTGTATCGGAGCCCGACCAAAAAAAGGGGGATCGGTCAATGGCTGACCAATCCCACCCGCCGATCCTTCAGAGAGGAGAACACTGTCCCATCAATCTATCCTTGTTGAAATTTATTGTCAATAGTGAGGGTGGGATGGGCGGCAAGTAAGCCGCTAAACCCCGACACGGCTTCGACATTTCAATGGCTGGAAGTCCTGAAACATACAGATCGGTGAACCGGAAGAGAGTATGATAAGGCTGATTTTGTTAATGGGTTTCCCTCCTAATTTCTGGCTATGACTCTTCAACTGCGTGTCTATGTTCCGCCTCATCCGCTAATTAAGCATTGGCTGGCTGTAGCTCGCGATGTATCCACTCCCTCTCCTCTGTTTCGCAGCGCTATGACCGAGTTGGGGCGCTGGCTAACCTACGAAGCGGTACGAGAGTGGTTGCCCACTAAGGAAGCGATCATTGATACGCCATTGTCCCCCAGCCCTGTGACCTTTGTTGATCCGGAGGTGCCGATCTCGGTAGTGCCTATTTTGCGGGCAGGATTGGCCCTGTTAGAAGGTGCCCAGGCGACGTTGCCGCTGGCTTCGGTTTACCACATCGGCTTTGTCAGGAATGAGGAAACCCTGGAACCAAGCTGTTATCTAAATAGACTGCCAGAGCAGTTTGATGCTCAAGCCCGGGTGCTGATTAGTGAACCCATGCTGGCAACCGGAGGGACAAGTATGGCAGCAATGGCAGAACTGGTTCGGCGAGGGGTCGATCCAGCCTTGGTGCGGATGATCTCTGTGGTTGCAGCTCCTCCCGCTTTGCAAAAGCTGAGCGTTGCTTATCCGCAGTTGACTATTTACACCGCAGCCATTGACGAGGGGCTAAACAACAAGGGTTTCATAGTTCCAGGGTTAGGCGATGCGGGGGATCGGACCTTTGGCACGTAAGCAAGAAATCCGGTGAATAGCAGATGAATAATTTAAACCCCTGAGAACTGGATGTGCAGTCTGAGCGGTCAGCGGTTAAGCTTGGGTTAGGAACTGTGCTCCTAGTGTTGCAAATCATCAATTTTGCACCATGGGGGAGTGGGGGCTTCGCCCCCAAAAGGGGTTTCCCCCCTTTACCCCCTCCAAAACGAAAGTTTTGGTCTGCTAGTTTGGCAAAGTCGAGCGGGATTTTAAGTGAGTAATGAGTCAGCGAGATAATTTTTCCGGTGGATTTTTATTAGGCGCGATCGTGGGCGGCGTTGTTGGCGGCGCGTTGGGTGCGTTGTTTGCCTCAGGGCGGTTGACCGAGTTGGTTACTTCTGAGGAGGCGCTGTTGGAGCCTGACCAGCAGGAGGCAAAAGCTGAAAAGCTGAAACGCCGATCGCTGAAGGCGGCTAATGGGCAAGGGGACATTGAAACTGCCCGTCGAGGGTTGGAAGACAAGATTGCCCAACTCAATGAGGCGATCGATGATGTCCGCCAAAAGCTGGGTGGCGTCAATAGCTCGCCTCCAAAACCAGGAGATCGGCTAATTTCGAAGGAACCTTAAGAATATATTGGTTGGCTCCTGGGTTGGCGAGTTGTAAATTTAACTTGACCGATCCATAAGGCGCTGATATTGGTTAGATTGAGTTTAAGTGTCAACGAAAACTAGTCTCTGAAAGAAAGCGAGATTGCGATGAGTCCACTAGGTCTAATAATTGGCGTGGTTGCCCAATTCCTGATGATTTATACAGCTCTGCTGTTCATTCGGGTTTTACTAAGTTGGTTCCCCAACATCAATTGGTTCGATCCTCCCTTCTCAATCCTGAGCCAACTGACCGATCCTTACCTGAATCTCTTCCGATCAATTATCCCGCCGCTGGGAGGCATTGATTTCTCTCCGATTCTGGCACTGTTAGCATTGGGGTTGGTTCGCAGCTTGATTGCTTCAATCCCTGTCTACGCCCTTTAGGATCTCCGCCCTTTCGGATGGGGACTCAGGTCAATTAGCTTGCGGTTCGACGATCGCACGCTTGGGGTGTCAGTTCGAAAGTATCGCTTCAAGTCAGCAATAAAAAAAATTACGGTTCACTGCTGTTAACTCAGTAGTGAATTTTTTCGGTTTTACATTGGTTGCCGCTTGAATCAACCCGATGATCTCTTCTAGTGGTGCGAACAATTAGTTTTGCAACACCACTAACCTCTGGAAGAT
>JBAUTA010000326.1:0-1769 GCA_049581985.1 Kovacikia sp. | reverse complement strand
TGGGAACAGTTGCTCAATATCAAGATGGGATTGGATGTGAAGCCGTTGGGTGTTGACTCGTTATGGAAACAAATTTGGCAGCGGTTCAATTTCGCAGCGGCTCCCAATGTTCCACAACATCTGATTTTAGATGGCAATGGCCTGACTGAACAGATCCAGAGTGATGTCCATCCGCTGACGACCTTGATTCAAGGTGAACAAGGACAGTGCAATGTGCCGATCGCGGATCGTGAGTGGATTCAAGTCAAAGGGAAGTACATTGGGGTGCTGGCATTCAATGCGAAACCCGGTGGTTTTAGCAACGCGAGAGAACAGTTACGGTATCTCTGGAATATTCTCTGTCGTCCTCATGTCGTAGACACCGAAATCATCTGCCAAATTACCGGGCGCAACACACACCTGGTAAAAACCAACGTGCAGCGTATTCTTAAACAAAGCAATGTTGCAGCACACCTGGCAGAACAAAGTCGCAGTATTGATGTGGCGGCACAGGTAAAAGTCAGACGCTCGGTACAAGCACAAGAAAAACTCTATGAAGGCGCGATTCCAGTCAACGTTGCCACAGTTTTTTTGGTGCATCGAGACAGCAAAGCACAACTGGATGAAGCCTGTACTGCCTTATCTGACTGTTTCCAACTGCCTGCCAAAGTGATTCGCGAAACCGAAGTCACTTGGCGGATCTGGTTACAAACATTGCCCATCTCCTGGGAGCGATTGCTGGGTGCCCCATTCAAACGCCAACTCACTTACCTGACCCATGAAGCACCCGGTTTGATCCCACTAACACTCACCAATCAGGGCAACTCTAGGGGCTTTGAACTCATTGCGGATGAAGGCGGTTCCCCAGTCCGAGTAGATTTTATCCGCGACCATCGCAACATGGCCGTGTTTGGCACGACTCGTTCGGGAAAATCGGTATTGGTTTCGGGAATGCTCACCGAGGCAATGGCAGAAGGATTGCCGATCGTGGCGCTGGATTATCCTAAACCCGATGGCACCTCGACTTTTTCAGATTATGCCGGATTCCTCAAACCTCGTGCCGCTTACTTTGATATTGGCAAAGAATCTAACAACTTGATGGAGCAACCCGATCTGCGTCATTTGCCGGAAGAGGAGCAGCGAGAACGCTTTGAAGATTACAAGTCGTTTCTAGAAAGTGCGATCGTCACGATGGTTTTACCCTCTGCTCAGGAGGATTTGCTATTGGAGCAAACGGTGCGATCGCTGATCGGCAAAGCATTGATCCTGTTCTTCAACAACTCGAATATCCAGCAGCGCTATGAGACTGCCCTGGATGGCGGATTCGGTTCTACTGCCTGGAACCGAACACCGACATTACATGACTTTTTGACTTTTTGCACCGTTGAAACGTTGGGCATTGAAGAAGCCAGTGGGTTGATTCGGAATGCCCAAGCTCAAATTCAATTGCAGTTAGAGTACTGGCTCAATGCCCGCATCGGAAAGGCGATCTCTCAACCCTCCTCTTTTCCCACCGACGCTCAACTGCTGGTCTTTGCATTGCGGAACCTCTCGAATGAAAACGAAGCCGCCATCTTATCTCTGAGCGCTTATTCTGCTGCCCTGCGCCGTGCCTTAGCCTCACCCAAATCCATTTTCTTCATTGATGAATCCCCGATTCTGTTTGCGTACTCAACCATTTCCCGATTGATTGGACGACTCTGTGCCAACGGAGCCAAAGCGGGGATTCGAGTTTTTCTCTCTGGTCAAGATCCGGACACGATTATGAATTCCGTAGCAGGGCAGCAAAT
>JBAUTA010000325.1:0-1763 GCA_049581985.1 Kovacikia sp. | reverse complement strand
GATAGCGATTGTGTTGGTTTCGATTCCCCTGAATCAGTCCTATCGTCAGCTTCGTAGCGAAATTAGCGATAAACAGCAGGAAAACCGCCTGCGAAGTGCTGCAACAGAGATTTGGCAAAAAAACTTTGCCAGCTTTGTGGACGGCAGAACGCGATCGTACATCAGTCAACTCTCGCTGCAAGAGCAGGAGCGTCAACTTGTAGCCCAACTTCAGGTGGTAACGAGCAAAATCTATACTGAAGCTGAGCGAGAGCAATATAGACAGCGACTGGCGGTAAAGCTGGTGCGACCCTCAGACTCCATTGCCCTCAATCTGATTCAGATTCCCACGGCTTCTAGTGATCTATTGCAGAGAATTCCAGAAGAAATCAAGCCAACGCCACCCCCCACTCTTTCTGAATTGCAAGCCAGTTTTTTGAAAAATATGGGATCCATGCTTGATTCCCTGTCATTGCCTAGCCCTGCCCAACTTGTGAGCTATAAGGCGGGTGCTAGCCCAGAGAAGCCGTTTAAGATGCAGATTGTTTACTTGAGTCAACGGGATATTGACCGCGATGGGCAGGCACTGCTTGTGCAGGACATCCGCAGGCAGTTAAATGACCCGACCGCTCAGGTCAACTTTAAGCGGATTGCACCTCTTACGGTGACGGTGACGTTTGAATTGAATCAATCTGAAATTCCGCCTACCCAAATTCAAGAACTGGATCAAATGGGTCAACTGGTGCAAAACTATCCGAGATTACGGATTGAAATGACCTCTGGGCAAACGGCCTCGGAAATTGGCACACCTGCCCAAGCGCGATCGCAGGCACTCCAAACCTATCTCAAGACTAAATGGCAGATCCTGCCCGAACGCTTCATTCTCAAAACAGGAACTGAATTAAAACCTACGGTAAAACTGCAAATGAAGATCGGACTATGATTTTCATTCCAAGGCTGGAAGTCATCAAACTATCTCACCATACGCTCTAATACTATTCAAAAGGTAGAGAGAGACTGGAACAATTTCTGTAAGTATTAAGTTGACTGCGAAAGTGTCCAACCTGGAAATCGAAGCGAAACTTGACGAGGTGAAGCCAAAACCTATCAGACCGTCACAACGGATGGTTCGATGTTGAGACAAAACTTCATCAAACAATATTCTAGGGCAGCTTGCTCCTTTTCCTGTCTCTTATTGACCTCTTTTTTTATTGTCCCAACACGCTAGTCAAAACTACCCACTTTAGTGGGAGGCTTTAGCTGCTACACACCTCTATTTTGGGTGCCCAGCAATCAACCGATCAAAGTGTATTGATACTAACAAATCGACTCACTTTGTCACTGACAGGTTGACTTGGGCTTTAGCCCGTTCCCCAACCTATGGACTTTCAGTCCATAGTCGTTGAGTCACCTATAGTCCCTCTCTAAACCTTTAAAATCTTGATTTTATGCAACCCACTGATCGATTAATTAGACGGTCATCGCCGCTGTATCAATTTTTGGCTCAACCTATTTTTAGTGCAGCAAAAGTCACTTTAAATCCTTTTGAGTTCTGGAACCGCTACCGCATACAGCGCTTAGAGGTTTGCTGGATCTACGATTCAATGCTGCTTTTAGAACGCTGCTGGGTGCAAGAGTTGGGGTTGAAAAAACCTTTCTAGCTAAGACAAAAGACAAACAGTAATTGCTGAGACTCTAGCGTTTGCTTGGGTCACGAAATAACCTGCATACTCAAGGATTTCATCAGGGAGGCGTGACGATGTCCGCCCAAAGCACTCTCTAAG
>JBAUTA010000324.1:0-2218 GCA_049581985.1 Kovacikia sp. | reverse complement strand
GAAGTTGGAAGCCAGCGAAGCGAGAGCGGCAGCAAGTGAGGCGCGGGTAACAGCGCTGGAAAACGATAAACAACAATTAGCAAATGAACGCGAGCGCGAGCGCGTAACTTCATTTGTTGAGAAACTGGCATCGAATGACGTTCGCAAAGTGCTGCCATCCGAGGTGCAAGAGAAAATCCAGATTGCCCTGGCAATCCCAAATGATACGAAGCTCGAATTCAGTGAGGCGGGTGAGACTGTCGAGAAAACCCCCCGGCAACGCTATCTAGATTCCCTGGCGGCAGGAAAACCGCTCTGGAGTAACCAGGCAATGTCAACGGGACCAGCAGATGCACCCTCCCAATTCGGTGAACTGCCGCCAAACATTCAGGTTGAAGGGCTGGATCCTGAATCCATCCGGCAGGAACAACAGATTCAGGCGAAAGCAAAAGAAATGGGCAAAGATCTCACTAATTACAGTGAGCGAATTGAGGTGATGAACGCGCTCAATCTCCGCTACTAAGTTTTTCAGATTCCGTTTCTGAGGTAAGCAGGCATGTCAGCTCAACAAGTCGCAACTATCACCGTATCGATCACAGCCGGAGGCACAATCGGCGACCACTGTGCGGTTGCCGTCGATGGCACTCAAGCCGGTGCGGGTGTCTCAAGTGCGGGTGTCGTCATCATTGGATTCGCAGACCACAAAGCTGAACAGGGCGATTCACTGAAGCTGAACCGGGGGCCAACCAGTATAGCGATCGCTGGCGCTTTGATCGATGGCACTGAGAACCGTCTAAAGACCAATGCCAGTGGGCAGCTTATCCCGTGGACCAGTGGCAGTATTGTTGCCGCCCGACTAAAGCCCGGACAGACTGCAACAGCGGCAGGCGAAAAGATCGAAGTTTTCCCGATTTACAGCTAGGAGGTTAGATGGCACTTTCATTACAAGACTCACGGGCTGGCGTCAGTTTGCCACTAACTAACTTAGTTCAGGGGTATACACAACCAGACTTGGTGATGAGACTCCTGTTCCCCCTGGCTGAAACCGGGGCCTATGGCGGTACCACCGTCCAGTTCGATGACTCCACCTATGACGAAGTGGACGACACCCGCGACGACGATACCTCTTACCCAGAAGTCGAATGGGGATACAGCGGTCAGCCTTACAAGCTCAACACTAAAGGCTTGAGCTGGCGGCTGGGCGACAAAAAACGGGCTGAGATGGATAATCTCAACCTAAACTGGGGGCAAATCGGCAGCGACATGCTGATGGGCAAGGCGGGCTTAAAACATGAGATTGAGGCAGCCACCATCGCCACCAATCCTGCTCTTTATGCCACCACCAACCGAATCACGATTAGTGGTGGGGACCAGTGGAATAATGCCGATACCGACCCTGATCCAATCATTCGGCGTGGTAGAAGCGCTGTCGCTGACCAATGTGGCAGAGAGCCACAAGTCGCTGTCATCGGGCGATATGTGTTCGATTCTTTGGCTTCCAAGTACTCGGGCAACTTTACCAGTGTGGGAACAAACCCAGGTGTGAAGCCCCAGCTAACTTTACAAACTCTGGCGCAAATCTATGGGTTTCAGCAGATTGAGATCTGCGATGCCATTGTTAAACGCGGAGGCGTGAAGACCAAGCTGTTCGGTAACCACATGGTGATGGGTGTGGTCAATCCAGCCGCAATCAACGGCAATCGGCTCCCTTACCGTCCCAATGGGCAAATCAACGCAATAACGCCTAGTTACGGGTACACCTACGTCTACAGAAACAATCCCCTGATGTATCAGCCTTACTACGATAACGATCGTAGTGCGACCGTTTATAAATTGGACTTCGATCGAAAGGTTGTGGTGACCGGGAAGGACGAACAAAGCAACCTGATTACCTTTGGCTATCTGATTGCAAACGCAGTTGCGAATCCCTAAATCATGCCTACATACCAAATTCTTCTGCCTCCGGTCATCTACCAAAAAGAGCGGCATCATGAAACTGTTCAGATGCCTGCTGAGGACGCTGCGCCCTTGCAGAAGTTGGGCGTTCTGGGTGCGGTAGTCGGTGATGATGATCCAGCGCCTAAACAGTTTGGCTATCAAGTTACAAACGCAGTTGCGAATCCCTAAATCATGCCTACATACCAAATTCTTCTGCCTCCGGTCATCTACCAAAAAGAGCGGCATTATGAAACTGTTCAGATGCCTGCTGAGGACGCTGCGCCCTTGCAGAAGTTGGGCG
>JBAUTA010000323.1:0-1919 GCA_049581985.1 Kovacikia sp. | reverse complement strand
GTGTAGAGGGGACGATTTTTGACCTCCTCGTAAATCCGTCCGACATATTCTCCCAAAATGCCAATGCTGAATAGTTGAACAGCTCCCAGAAAAAAGATAGCAACGGAGATGGCTGCAAATCCTGTTAAGGGAGAGGCAGGATAAACCACGCGCCAATACACCACCAGAATTGCCATCAGCACGGAAACAGCGGCGGCAAACAGTCCCAGGTAAGTTGAGAGGCGGAGGGGAATTTTGGAGAATGAGACTAGTCCATTAATCGCAAGGCCAAAGGATTGTCGGAAGGTGTATTTCACCGCTCCTGCAAAGCGAGGTTCCCGTTCAAATGGGATGGCAATCTGGCGAAAGCCGATCCACGATCGCAGTCCCCGCAGGTAACGATTGCGCTCTGGCATGGCGTTGAGAATATCCACAACCCGCCGATCCAGCAGGCAAAAGTCGCCTGTATCCGTGGGAATGTCTACATCCGCCAGTTGTTTTAGCAGACGATAGAATACATAGGCGGTGAGACGTTTGAACCAGCCTTCCCGGTGCCGTTGGGTTCGTTGAGCGTAAACTACTTCGTAGTTCTGTTGCCACTTCTCCACCATGGTAGGGATGAGTTCGGGGGGATCCTGGAGATCCGCATCCAGAATCACCATAGCCTGTCCGCGGGCAAAGTTTAAGCCTGCGGTGACGGCAATCTGGTGCCCAAAGTTGCGGGCAAAACTGAGATAGCAGATGCGGGGGTCTTTGTTACGCAGATCGCGAATGAGTGGCAGGGAGCGATCGCGGCTACCGTCATTCACAAAAATCAATTCAACAGACCCATCCATCCCATCCATGACTGCCCGGGTGCGGTGATACAGCTCGGAAAGGGTTGCTTCTTCGTTAAAAACAGGAATGATGAAAGAGTAAGTAGGCACCATGGGTTAGCCAGTTTGGAATGGCGATTTTTAGAGTTTGAGATGGACTTTAGATTAATCTATAGCAGTTCTTACCTGTATGAGGTGATGGCTATTCATTCGGCAGATTTCCTCCAATTCCCTCTCATTCCTTGGGTTCCCGTCTCCCAATATGGGCGAAGGGAAAGGTTCTTAAGCTTAAATTCAAAACCTTAGCGTCCCAGCTTGTTAGGAATTCCTTCACAGCCGCCAGGAATGGTGCCCCTTGTTTTTGAGCCGCCCCAGGCGCAACAGTAATAGCGCTGCTCCGGAGACATTTGGGTGGCATCTGTAAAGTCGGCATTTTCAATCACGGCTCCGGTGCATTCGCCAGTTTTGTAGTTCGGGGGCATCGTGCGGCTCCGGGGCGAGGCATTTTCTGCCCTGCTGTAGAAAAACCGGGTTCCGTTCAAATCTGCATTCCTGAGACTAGACTGGACCAGAATCGTCCGTGAAAAGTTGGTTTTGACCAGATCACAGCCGCTGAGGTTGGCCCGAATCAGGTTTATCTCGGATAAATCTGTCCAGCGCAAATCCGTATCCGCCAGATTAGCTCCTGCAATCATGACCCCCAGATCAATCACCCGGATACCAAACTCGCGGTCTTCTTCATAACCGCCAACTCCGTCCAGGATCGCTCGACCAAGCCGTTGATCTCGCTTCAATGGCGTTAGCAGACGGGCACAGCTCAGGAAGCGGATAATCTTCGCTTTGCCGCCTGCATCCACACTGCTAAGAATGGCAGCCGTCCGGCCCTCCGCGATCGCCCGTTCTTGGGGCCAGTCTTCTAACAGTCCTTCTTCATCCAGCACCAGTTCAGAAATGCCCTGGAAGTAGCTATCGATCGTTTGCTGCTGAGTGATGATATTTTGCCGCGTAGTCAATTCCTTCTCAATGACATATTGTCGCCAGGCAATGTAAACCGCCACCAGCGCAATCAAAATCTGACCGATTGCCCCGAATACTTCACCCAGTGCCCCGACTGCATCCCAATTC
>JBAUTA010000322.1:0-7603 GCA_049581985.1 Kovacikia sp. | reverse complement strand
CCTTTGGACACAATGAACACGAGGTTGAAACAGCTCGAAACCTGGCAGCGGAGTTGGGCATGAAGTTCTATGTCAAATTGTCATGGAGCGAGGATTTTTCACCGATTAATAACGAAGCACTGTTTTTAAGTCAGTCGGGGCTGAATGTGACCAGTCGGAGCGAATACGAAGAGAAATACGGGTCTGGCTATTTGCAAAAGGACATTTGTACGCAGCTTTGGAAAATACCCCAAATCAATTGGGACGGTAAAATTCTGGGCTGTTGTTATAACTATTGGGGCGACTTTGGCAATGCTTTTGAAACGGGGATGAAAGAAGGTCTGAATAACGATAAAATCACCTATGCCCGTCGCATGCTGCTGGGGCTAGCCGAAGCCAGGGAGGGCATTCCCTGCACAACCTGCAACCATTATCAGCGGATGCACCAAAAGAGCGACTGGCTCACACCGGACGTGGTAAAAGTGTCTCGCAAAACTCAGATGATGGGGAAATTAGGTCGCCTTAAAGTCTGGGCGATCAATCGCATTCCCCTGGCCGCAGCAGCATATGTCAAAAGAGCTGCGTGAGAGCGTTACTTTTGTTGCAGCAATAAATCATCTGGAGGGCGTAACGATCGCAAAATAATCAAACTCAGGAGCACCAGCCAGATCAAGATGATGAGGTAAGCGATGAGCAGGGTATTTTTTGCCTTTTCCCGCTCATCAACTAAATAACTTTTCTTGTAATAAACCCGCATTCCACCCACTATCTGCCCAGCGGAGTTCTTAATCGGGCCGGACGCTGAAATCCAGTCGCCTAGGGCATCCTTGAAGGGAATGATGAGGATAGTTTGTTTACCCTCAAAAGCATCTCTTTCTGCATGTTCTGAATGGGAGAATTCGAGAAATTTAGTTGCTGGCCCACCTCCAGCTATCTCTCTGGAAAGATCACCCACCCAACGGATTTTACCGGGTCCACCATCTACATAAGTTCGAACAACTATATTGGGAAAAACGGTGCGGACAGCGGACAGCGACTTTTGGTGCGCCCGATAAAAGGGATGATAGGTTGGCAGGCTACCTTCAGGCACACGCAGGGTTGCCAGGGTTGCAAAATCATCTCCGTTGGTGCTGAGTATCCCCATCCACATCGCTTTAACCATATCCGTCTGGACTTCATCTACGGCCTCGTTGATTTTGGATTGATAGAACCAGATTCCGGCCCCGACAGCCAGCACAATATTGGCTATAACGGTCGTCAGTACTACCATCCATCTTGCTTTCTGGTGCGCTTTGAACTTTGTAATTTCAGCCTTAGCACTGGCATTGATATATTGCGTTTGCAGATCGGTTGGCTTTGGTTCTTTACTTGCCCCTTTGACAATCCATTGTCCTGCTTCTTCCAGGTCAGTGCCCCGCAGCAGATAGCTGGGGTTTTGTTCCTTACTCTGCCATTCAATTGCGCGAACGAGCAGGCGTGTATGGGCGCGGACATAATTTAAATCAGTCGCGATCGCGTCTTGTAATTCCTGAAAAGCAGCCTCAAAGTCGTCTGTTTCTCGAAAAAACAGCCAGTTATGGCTAGAGATTCTAGGGTGGACTTGCTTGTGGTCAAATCCCTCCCGCCGCACGATCGGCAAAAACCGCTTGTTGTGCTTGGCCGCATGGTTGATCTCATCCTGACAAACGGTGGATGCGATCGAGGCAGGACTGATGACAAACACGAACAAATCGGCACCCTCAATTCCCTTCTGAATCGCTGCCCACCATTCCTCCCCCTTGCGAATATCATCCCAGTCTACCCAGGGGTTTTGATTCAGCTTTCTGAAGGCGGCATCCAACGTTCTTACAAATGACTGGTCTGTCCGGGAATAGGAGATGAATACCTCATTGCCAGGCTGCTTGGGTGGGGCGGGGTCTAGCATACTTATAGGGGATAGGGGAGGGTTAATACTGATTCATTGCGGCTGTGGCTTGGCCTGTCTTAAGTAGAATATCCGGACAATCCATTCTGTCCATCACTACTTCGATAAAGGTCAGTTGATCTTGCTTATGTTCTGCCTGCTGCAGTGCCTGCTCCAATGCTTCCTCCGTGCTAACCTGAATGCCCCAGCCTCCGTCTCCAAAGATTGCGTGGAGCTGGTGATATTTCCACATCTGGACATCGTTGTAGGGCATGGTTGCGCCATTAATCACCCGTTCTACGGTATAACCGTCATTATTAATTAGAAAAATAATTGGTTTTAGGCGATGACGCAATAGGGTTGATAGTTCCTGGGCTGCCAATTGAAAGGAACCATCTCCCACCACTAGAATAGCCCGGCGTTCTGGAGCGGCGATCGCGCACCCCAGTAAGGAACCAACGGTATAGCCGATCGACCCCCACAGCACTTGCCCGACGAAGGTGGCTTGCTTCGGCAAGGGTATCATGGACGCACCAAATAGCGAAGTGCCAGCCTCGGCGAGAACAATATCCCGTTCTTTAAGAAACTGAGCCAATCTGTACCAGAACCGCTGTTGGGTAATCGGTGTGGCAGGACGCGGTTGAAATAGAGTTGTAAAACCGCTGTCCAACTGTTGTCTGGCAGATTTGATGTCCAATTCCGCAGCGGGACGATACTTTAACCGTTGGCTCAGGGCGAGTAGCACGTCTCGCATGGCCACATCTGCATACAGGGCGCGCCGGATTTTGAGATAGGTGCCGTGGAGTTCGATCGTGCGACTGGGGTCAAGTCTGGCAGAAAAACTGCCGGTATTGAAATCTGTCATTAATGCACCGATGCTCAGAACCCAGTCTGCTTCCTCTAGCCGTTGGCGCACATAGTTCTCACTGAAGGCACCGTCATAGATGCCAATGAACTGGGGGTGGGTTTCCTCCAAAATCCCTTTGCCCATACTCATGGTGGCGTAGGGATATCCAGTAGCAGCCAATAGTTCCCGTAGTTCAGCTTGCAGATGGTAGCGATCGACCCCCACATCAGCGAGAATGACGGGCTTGGCTGCCTGGTTCAAAAGCGTGGCGATCGCGTCTACCACTTCCGCCAGGGCTGCCGGGTCACTGGTCGGTACGGGGGATATCAGATCTTCTGAGGGAGCAGCTACTTCCTTTAATGTCACGTCTGCTGGCAGAGACAGATACACGGGACGCTTTTTGAGCAGACAGATGGAGAGGACGCGATCGATTTCTACCGGAGCATTTTCAGGCGTTAGGTAGGCTTGAGCGGCGGTCACTTTCTCATACATCTGGGCAAAGGGAGAAAAGTCTCCCGTCCCAAGGGTGTGATGGACCAGGGCTCCCGACTTTTGCGTCACGATGGCAGGAGATCCGGTAATTGCGACCACCGGCACGTGTTCCGCATAGGAACCCGCGACGCCATTGATAGCACTTAGTTCGCCAACCCCGAAGGTCGTCAACAGCGCTGCCAGGCCATTGATGCGGGCGTAGCCATCTGCTGCATAGGAAGCATTGAGTTCATTGCAGGTGCCCACCCAGTGGATGCCATCCAGCCCATAAATCTGATCCAGAAACTTCAGATTGTAGTCTCCAGGAACCCCAAAGATATGGTTGACGCCAAGTTGTTTTAACCGCAGTAGAAGATAGTCACCGATCGTTACCTGAGCCATTGCGCCCTCCTTCTGTGACCTCGCCAAACTACACGCAGCCATTAGGTCATCCCAATTTCAACCATGAAGGCTGCAGATAGGGAAAGGGGGGCTTTGCCACCAGCCAGGGGGTCTACCCCCGAGATTATCTTTAATCTAATTGTATCTAGCTACTTAGGAGGTCTGTAAAAATAGTAACAATTTAGAAAATGAAAGTTGCAGCGGGGAAATGGGGGTCTTGCCCGCCACCAGGGGTTTACCCCTATGCCCTGTCCTGCCTCATCTCCGTACTGCCATACGCCTAAAAAGCCGTTCAATTGATTGTGATACCAATCGTTCATGCTGATACCCAGTTAAATAGTGAGTAGGGCAGATTGGGGACGGTGTGCAGGGGTGGAACCTCCTTCGGCTTGAGCGCTCAGGTCGAAAGCTGGCTGGGGGCAGATGGGCAGAATCCCTACTCACTAGGAGGCGATGGGGGCGACAACTGCTGCAAGGTTTTTTCTAATTCCTTCTGATATCGTCCATATTCAGACCATTTCCCCTGGCGCAGGGCTTCCTGGGACTGACGATAGTTCTCGATCGCGGATCGCACCAGGGCTGAGGTTTTGCTGGTCGTGGGGGCAGGACTTTTCTGATTCACCTGGCTACCACCAAAAATGGTATTGAGCGCTTGTTCTAGGGAGTTTTCCATCACCACAGATTGATCATAGGCAACAATCACGCGCTTCAGTTCTGGCAACTCTCCCTGTTCGGCACGCAGATAAACGGGTTCAACGTAGAGCAACGATTGGTCGATCGGAATCACCAGCAAATCTCCTCGGATCACCTTGGAACCAGCCTGACTCCAGAGGGTAAACTGTTGCGAAATTTCTGGATCCTGGTCAATCCGGGCTTCAATCTGGCGGGGGCCGTAGACCAGCTTTTTTTTCGGGAATTCATAGAGCAGCAACTTCCCGTATTCCTTGCTGTTTGAACGGGCTGCCATCCAGGCAATCATATTGTCTTTGTTGGACGGGGTAAAGGGCTGAATTAGAATAAATCCGGTTTTCTTCTCCCCAGGCAGGCGCATGATCACATAGTAGGGTTCCATCACTACTTCATTGCCCTCGTAGGTCTGCTGGGGCAACTGCCAGAGGTCTTCCCGGTTGTAAAACAGTTCCGGGTCGCTCATGTGGTAGGTCTGGTACATCCGCGCCTGAATTTTGAACAGGTCTTCGGGATAGCGAAAATGGGCTTTGACAGCGGCTGGAATCGCATTTGTCGGTGTAAACAGGTGAGGAAAGATCTTGCGATAGGTGAGCAGCACTGGATCGGTTTCATCCACCACAAAAAATCGCAATGAACCATCGTAGGCATCGACTAAGACTTTCACCGAATTGCGGATGTAGTTAATGTTGTTTTGCCCGATCGCAGCCCCGTTGCTTGCCTTCAGCACCTGATTCGCCTGCATCTGCGCGACTGGTTGCGCATAGGGGTAGCGATCGCTGACGGTGTACGCATCCAGCAACCATTGCAACTTGCCATCAATCACCACCATGTAAGGGTCGTGGTCAAACTGTAGAAACGGCGCGACATGGTTGACTCGTTCCTGAATTTGGCGGTAGTAGTGGATGCGAGACTGATTGGTAAAGTAGTTTGAAATCAAGATTTGGATACTGTCCAAATCGTAAGCGTAGGCAAGTCGCTGCCAGATGGAAGGCATGGGAACGCCGCCTGTCCCTCGATAACGGGTAAAGGCATTGGTGTCACCCGATGGATAGTCAAACTCAGCTGTTGAGGTGCCAGTAAAGATGTAGTTGTTCGTTTCTTCCCCGTAGTAAATGGCGGGTTGCTGAATTGGCAAATTGATGCTGGAGACGGGGGGAATATCTTTAACATAAAGTTCTGGCAGACCGTCTGAGGCAATGCGATTCACCGGACTCATAACCAGACCGTAGCCGTGGGTGTATTTCAACCGCTGATTGACCCAGGTCTGAGCTTCCTGGGGGAGTTGGGCATAGGATAGTTCCCGGGCCGAGAGCATTACCTGTTGATAGTCGTTGTTGAAGGTGTAGCGATCGACATCCACATCCGAGAACTGATAGTAAAGCCGAATTTCCTGAAGTTGTTTGTAGGTGCTGAGCAAGGGATGGTAGTCCCAGAGCCGAATGTTGCGCAGGGTGGGCTGGTCATTTTGAAGGGACTGGCGGTTGAGTGTGGCGATCGCTGCGTAGCGTTCTTTTTGCACATCATTCAAATGATAGGCCGCCTGGGTGAACCGGATATTGTGCTCGATGTAGGGCTTTTCCTTTGACAATTCATTGGGATTGACAATGAACTGCTGCATAAACCAGGGATAAATGCCGTTAAAAATAACAAACATCAGCCCAAATAGAGCTAATCCTTGCAGGGGGAGGGCAAAGCTCCGACGGTGCATGGAAAGAACAATTAGAAAGGCAACTGCCAGGGACATTACCATCATGACCAGACAGGCCACTAATCTGGCATGGATATCGGTATAACTGGCACCAAAGACAACCTTGCCGGAGGAGGAGAGCAGGCCATATCGATCTAACCAGAAGCCCCAGGCAAGCAGGAGAAAAACGGCTCCCACCAGCAGGCTTAAATGGGTCTTGGCACTGCCAATCACCTCCAGGATGACGCGATCGCCCGGTATAATCATGCCCCTCAGCAGGTAAACCACTATCACCAGGGCGATGGTGGGCAGGATCAGTCCTGATAGCCAGAGGCGAACCCCTTCATAGAGCGGTAGTTGAAACAGATAGAAACTAAGATCGTGGTGGAAAATCGGGTCTTGCGTACCGAATTGGGTGGGATGTAAATATTTCAGTGCTACTTCCCAGGCGGATAGGGTTGAAGCGGCTGCAATCAGGGAAATTGCCAGAATTAACGCGACCGCAACCAGATTGGAAAACCGATCGACACCTGCTTTCAGTTCCAGCTCATTTGTTTGCAATAAAGTCCACCCACGCATCCGCGAGTTTCGCATTGCCAGCCGATAGTTGCCCCAGAGAAAGGTACTATAGACAGCAAAAGAAACGCCCCAGAGCAGCACTTGCCAGGTCAATTTTGTCCAAAAGACACTGACCAACCCGATCTCGTCAAACCACCAGGATTCGGTTAATAAATGGACCAGGGTTTTTGAGAAGGCGATCGCTAAAATCAGAATCAGGACGATGGTGCCAATCACCATACGACTGTGTTTCATGCCAAAGCTACTCCAGGGTTGCTTGAATGGTATAGGGATGGGAATGGTGGTAATGATGCACCCGATCTAGCAACCAGAAAGCGATGACCGTTCCTACCAGGTGAGCGGCAATCAAGGTGATGTTGGCTAGCACCACAAACACATCCATTGCCCGCACAATTTTGTTCGGATCCAGAATTGCCACTCCTGGTGGTTGGGAGACGGTTTTAGCCACTAGAAACCCCACACTGGTGCCTGCCCCAAACAGGGATAGCAGGATGCCACTAAAGCCAATCAGAGCGCCGAGCCGGAGCAGACGGATGGCACCCATTTTTCGAGGATGTAATAATCCGCCCGGTTCATGCAGTAAGCCTTTAGCAATACGGACATAGCGCACATTGAACAGGATTCCCACCACCAACAGCGCAACTCCCCAGGCCGCCCAGAAGATGGAAAGCCCAGTATGCGAAGCCGCATTGGAGCTAAAGGCTTGCCCGGAAACTGCCAGCAGAATGGCAATCACAGCCCCAAAGGCCATTGTCAGTTGCGTCCAAAAACCAATCCAGCCAGCCAATCGAAGGGTTTTGGCAAGTTTACTCAGAGCGGCTGGAATTTCGGAGTGATGGTACTGCGTGAGCATGACAGCATTCTATAAGGACATTGAGATAAGGGCATGGGGAAGCTTATCTATAAATGCCAGGATTATAGCGATCGCCCCCTTCGTTGAGAGCAGGTTCAGTTTCTGTGACGGTAAAGTGGTCTAGATTTTTCCGGAGTACCTCCGTTTGGGACTCTGTTAAGTCTGGAATCTTGAGAACATCCTCAACCTGTT
>JBAUTA010000321.1:0-6943 GCA_049581985.1 Kovacikia sp. | reverse complement strand
GCCCCCTGCACCCCTGTACTCCATTGATATGAAAACCGCTGTATATCGATCTGGGGTTACGCGAGCTAACTTACCATCATGTTCGATTTAACTGCAACTGAGCAGATTTTTTTAGCAGTTTTTTTGTCTGAATGCCAACTCAGGGGGTTCAGGCATAAGTAGCTGGGTGAGACATGGTCAATTCTGAAAATAGCGTTGCTGTAACTATTCGTAATGTAAAAATAGGATGAAATTGCAATATCAGGTAGCCTCGTGAACCTTCAATCGCCCTTGACCTTAACCACCCCTGCACCGCGATCGATTCTCCAAACCCTTTGGAGCGATTGCTTGACCGTATTTTGGGGAGACTGGTTAGACCTGCGGGTGCGGATTACCCAGGTGATTGCCTCTGGGCTCGTCTCTCCCCTGATTTACATTCTCGGCTTTGGCTTGGGGTTGGGTAGCACTCTGGATAAGGCAATGAAGCCAGCAGCGGGAGATACCTACTTGCAGTTTATCCTGCCAGGAATGGTGGCCCTATCTTCCATGGTGATCAGTTTTGGCGGCACAACATTTTCAATTTGTGGCGATCGTCTATTCACCAAAACCTTCGAAGAATTGATGCTTGTTCCTGTCCACCCTCTGGCATTACACATCGGTAAAATGATGGCGGGAGTCGTGCGGGGCTTGCTGACTGCTGGCTCTGTTATTCTGGTTGCAGTCCTGTTTACAGGCAAGCTCTGGAGTTTTTTGAACCCTTTGTTTCTGCTCATCCTGGTGCTAAACTGCGCCGTTTTTGCTGGGTTAGGCGTGATTGTCGGGTTAAACGTAAAATCCCTCGAAAGTGTGGGCATCTACAACAACTTTGTGATCGTACCAATGTCTTTTTTAGGAGCCACTTTTTTCGATCCGGCAACCCTACCCCTGGGGCTGAAAGTGGTCGTTTACCTGTTGCCTCTGACGTACACCAGTCTTGGGTTGCGTGCCGCCGCCTATCTCCCCCTTGCCCAATTTCCCTGGTATACGATTCCAGTCCTGATGACCATCGCGATCGTCCTGGCGGCGATCGGTGCTTACCAGTTCTCTCACCAGCAGGACTAAAGGTCGTCTCTTACCCTCCTCCCCGTTTCTTCCTTCTATTCTCATATCCGCCCTTAATCCAAGTGGCAAACTATCAGGAATATGCGCATCATCGGCTTGATTAGCGGCACTTCCGTAGACGGCATCGATGCCGCTTTAGTTGAAATTTCTGGCTTCATCCATGATCTGAAGGTCACGTTGCTGGCAGGCGCAACTTACCCCTATCCCCCTGGCCTGCGCCAACAAATTCTGGCGGTTTGTGGCGGTGCTTCCCTATCGATGGCAGAGTTGGCAACGCTAGATGATGCGATCGCCCACCAATTTGCCCAGGCTGCTCTCACCATCCAAACCGGACATCCTCCGGCCCAATTAATCGGCTCACACGGGCAAACCGTATATCATCGCTCGCCGCAAGAGAGCGGGGAAGGGGCAAGGGGGAGGGGGGACGGGAGTAGGGACGGAGAGAAGACCAAAGCCACCCAAAACCCAATTCTTGAAACTCAATCCTTAAAGCTCAGCCCCCACTCCCCACTTGGCTATAGCCTCCAGCTTGGACGCGGAGCTGTCATTGCCCACCTTACCGGCATCACTACGATCAGCAACTTTCGTGCCGCCGATATCGCCGCTGGTGGGCAGGGTGCCCCCATGGTTCCCGCCATTGATGTTGCCCTTCTCACCCATCCTACCTACAACCGCTGCGTACAGAATATTGGCGGAATTGGCAATGTTGCCTATTTGCCAGCCCTCAGCCAGAACAGCGGCAGCCAGCGGCAGGCAGCAGGCGGACAGGCGGCTGGAGCCAGGAGTCAGGAGTCAGGAGTTGAGAAAGATAGGGGAAATGGAGGAGATAGGGAGAATTTTCCATCCCCATCCCCCATCCCCGTCCTGGGTTGGGACACTGGACCCGGTAACGTCCTGCTTGATCTAGCGGTGCAGCACCTCTCTGGGGGCACAAAAACCTACGATCAAGATGGAGCCTGGGCAGCAACAGGAACTCCCTGCCAGTTCCTGGTGGCTCAGTGGTTGCAGCAAGGCTTTTTCCACCAACGTCCTCCCAAATCAACGGGGAGAGAGTTGTTTGGCCCAGAATACTTACAACAATGTTTAACTGATTGTGAAAACTATTCCCTCAGCCACGCTGACATTCTGGCGAGCCTGACTGAATTGACGGCTGCCTCCGTTGCCGACAGCTATCGACGGTTTTTACCCCAGCTTCCTGACCAAGTCCTCTTGTGTGGCGGAGGGAGTAAGAATCTATACTTAAGGCAGCGCCTACAAGCTCATTTGGAGAGTTCTTCTGTCTTCACAACCGAGGATGTTGGTCTGAATGCCGATTTTAAGGAGGCGATCGCATTTGCCGTTCTCGCGTACTGGCGCTATCAGGAGATCCCTGGCAATCTTCCGGAGGTGACTGGCGCTAAAAAGGCAGTCCTTTTAGGGGAAATTCACCAGGTTAGCCAAGCAACCACGTGATAGCATGAAATACCATCAACACTGGCATGGCGAAAAGCAATCTATGTAAGGGATCGGGCTGTGGCTCACACCTTTTTAATGCAGGCAGGACGCTGGACCCTTCAAGGTAACTGGCTAGAACGTAATGGAATGCCGATTACTGTGAAGGGAAAGATACTGGTCGCCTGGAGCCGGGACGACTGGTTTACAATGGTCACAAAATTAGTGTTTCCAGGGGCTGATCGGGAAGAAATTGCCTTTCAATATCGGGGTCGCATGGATGCTGGAGAACGTCAATATACTTTTGTACTCCAGCACAGCCTGTTAGGGCGGGTAGAGGGGGAAGGCTGGCTTGCCCCGGAGTCTATTGTTCAGCGTTACTGGGTTCTGGGCGATCGACAACGACGTAGTGGCTTTGAAACCCTTTATCGAGTAAACGATAACACCTACTATCTCTCCAGTGGTGTTATGGTAGGGCACTACCTGGGCAGCACAATGGAAGCTACCCTGGAACGACAGCCAGAGTAATCTTAGGTTCAAATAGAGCATTATCGTGCTTTGCGGGATTACTAAGGATGGATGTGTAGTTATTGAACAGACAAAGAAGTGTTACCTTCTGAAGTTAGCCTTTCAGTCTTGCTAAATCCATCCAATTCCTAAAACTCTGGAAGAAGGCTTTGTCTCCCTCAATCGATTTATGACAACGGATCCCCAAATTGGACGGATGCTATCAAATCGCTACCAGCTGATCGAACTGGTGGGAAAAGGAGCTATGGGGCGAGTCTACCGGGCTGAAGATGTTTTACTGGGATCCGTGATTGCGGTTAAGTTTCTCTCCCAAACGCTTCTGAACCGGAAAATGCGCGATCGCTTCAAAGTTGAAGCCCGCACCTGTGCTCAGTTGGGTCAGAAAAGCATTCACATTGTCCGGGTAACTGACTACGGCGTGAATCAAGAAGACGTTCCCTACTACGTCATGGAGTATTTGCAGGGGGAGAGCCTGAGCGAAATCATCAGCTCACAGCCGATTCCACTACCCCGATTTCTCAGTTTCTCGCGCCAAATTTGCCTGGGATTGCAATGTGCCCATCAAGGGGTCATTGAGGAAGGCAAAATTTGCCCGATTATCCATCGCGATATCAAACCCAGCAATATTCTGGTTAGTCAGGATACCAGCCTGGGAGAAATGGTTAAAATCCTGGATTTTGGGATCGCCAAGTTAATTCAGGAAGATAGCGGTCAAACTAACTCGTTCATGGGTACGCTGGCCTACTCTTCACCAGAGCAGATGGAAGGGCGCGAACTCGATGCCCGCTCAGACATCTATAGCTTGGGCGTTATGATGTTTGAGATGTTGACGGGGAAAATGCCCCTGCAATCTGAAACCCACTCCTTTGGAAGCTGGTACAAAACCCATCACTTTCAGCCTCCCCGCTCCTTTGAGTCTGCCAATCCTGGGGTAAAGTTGCCAAAAGCCCTGGAAAACCTGGTCATGAGCTGTCTGTCGAAGTCGCCCGTCGATCGCCCCCAGTCGATCGCAGACGTACTCAAGGCGCTTGAACCTCTGGAACAGCGTTATAGCGCCAACCGCCAGATTAGCAATCGGATCGGTGAAATTCTAGCCCGCAACCCAGAGCCTGTAACACCTAACGCCAAGCAAGCTCCCCTCTTAGAAAATATTTGTCAACTGGCCACCTGGCCCAAGGATAAACCCACCGCCCAAATTGTCTTTGCCCAACCGATCCAAACCCGAAAAGGTGCTTTGCCAACTATCTGGGTGATGTTGCCGCAACAGGAAATTACAATTATTCAGGTCAATCAGCTTTATAACAGAATCTATCAAAATTTCCTCTGCACGATGCACCCCCACCCAATGGTGCTATGGATCACTGCGATTTACAATCAACTCTACAGTCAGGAACACGGACCCCGCTGGATGCCCTGCTACCTCGATCTAAAAACTCCTCAGGGTCAAGAGATGATCCGCCTGCTGGGTGAAAAGGGGGAATATCAAATCTTGCTGTTTGCGCTAGAAGCGCCCGAACGATGTTCCCATGCGATTACTTTACAGATTCATCCGACTCAATGCTCCCTACTTCAACAGTGGGCGATTACCAGTCAACCCCAGATCTCGATTGGTCAACCGACCCTGAGCAAAAATATGCTGAAGGCAGAGCTAGGAAAGCTCAAGCCAAAGATTGTGGCAGAAATCGAAAAAAATTCACTAAACTCTTCTTTTAATCTGCCCGATTAAGCGTAATCCTTCTTTGATGCGGCGGTGTAGATTCCAGGCATGAGAACGCTACCTGAATCCCTCAAATCTACAAAGCTCATATCCCAGGTGTTTTGAGGGTCTTTAAACCTTCAAAACAGACTTGACAGACCCCTAGTTGTCTTGAGGGAAATAAATGATAGGATGCCAACTTCGGTGTAAAAGTTCGCGGGCAAAGCTGGGAATAGATAACTCCTGGAATTTACCCAAGCTTCCTGAAGAGATCGCGATCGCGCTGACATCATCGATCAACGCTGCGTCCAAAATTTCAGAGATCACATCACCTTGACGAACCTCCACATCCACATTCAAATTTAATCCTTCCAATTCCGCTTTCAGCGATTCCAGCACCTTCCGGGCTGGCTCGACCTGATAGTCTTTTGGTAAACCTTGCCGATTAACATCTTCCACTACCCAGCATAGATAACACCGCTCTAAAGAATTCTCCGGTCGATTGGCGGCGACGCCCTTAATTTGCTCAACCAGGAATTTGGCAGTATCGGTTCCATCATAGGGAATCAATAAACAGCGAAATAAATGCCGACACCGCAAATCCAATTCTTCTGAAGTGTAGGCAGAAATTAGCTGGGGACGGAAAATCATCAAAGGAATGGGTGCTTTCTGACATAGCCCCACGGTCGTGCTACCAAAAAGGGTTTCCTTCAACTGATTATGCATGGGCATTCCCAGCACAATCAGATCTACCTGATGGGTTTTAGCTGCCCTCAAAATACTGTCAGTGGGACGTCCAGAAACCACTTCTAGCTTGACTTCTATGCCGACAGACGGATTGTTTAAGGCCGGTCCTAACCGTTCACGGGCCTGGTTAATTTTCTCAGTATCTTCCCTTGGAACGGTTCCACTTTCCAAATAAGGTACGCTATGTAGGAAAACAATTTGCTTTACCCCAGCCGCAGCAAGACTGGGAACAAAATTCACCAGACGATAAACGCCATCTGAGAGATCTGTGCAGAAGAGCAAACGCTGAAACATACTAAGTGCCAGGGATTAGGTTAGGTGTCCCGGAGTGAGGAAGGAGGGGTAAGTAGCCGGGCATAACCTTTACTGAAGGGCATATACTTGTCCATCAATTAGCAAACGGGTGATGCCCTTCGCTTGTAAATGAGAAGAGGTCTTGTGCAAAACTCTGCCGTCTGGAAGTTTAATGACCCGTTGGGTACGAGGATTAGAATATCGTTTGGCAACCCGATGGTTATCGAATACGGGTAAGGTCTTCTCCAGGATTTCCGCTTCAGGAATTTGTCCCAAATCACCAAACTCTTTGAGGGGGCGGGCAATTAACTCACCAGAACGATCGACCACCAGATAACAGATTTTCGGCAGAGATGCCTCTGTAAAGGGAAGAACCTGAACCAGAGTTTTTCCTAAAACCTTGCTTCCAATTAAAAGGGCACCTTCCTCCAATTCCCCTTCTAGCTCTTCATCCTCATCGTCGTCTTCATCCTCCTCCTCATCTTCTTCTAACCCGGTCAAATCCTCTTCCTGATCGAGAAAATCTTCTCCCAGCATTTCCTCCAACGCCGCTGCTTCTGAATAGTCTGAATCGGCATCTTTAGCAACTGGCTGCTCGGCTAAATCAACCATCTGGAAACTGGGGGAGGTTGATACGTCTCCCAAGGTCAAGGGCTCTGCTGACAAATCTGAGTCGGGTTCGTCAGGCAGGTCAGCCACCACAGAGGACCGCCGCCGCGATCGCCGTATTGGTGCAGCGGGTTTATTACTGCCAGGAAGCTGAATCTCTAACTGGGCAGCAGGCTCATCAGCCTGGGGAGTGGGTTCTTCAGTTGCAACTGGCTCCGCCGCTGCTTTGTGCGGCAGCACTTCCAGAGCAGGTACTTCCAACGAATCATGGTGCGCCCTCCCCCGTTTCTGTTGAATCAGGGATTCATATTCCGTCTCGTCCAGGTTATTCTTCAGAATCCGGCTGATGGTGCTATTACTCACACTATAGCGATCTGCCAGTGTTGAGGTGGTCTCACCCGGTAAACGATAGAGTTCAAGAATTTTTTTCTTGTCAGATTCAAAGAGTTTGCGAGAGACCATGCGTTGATTCTACGAAAAGCAACCTACCAACTTCATTCTATTCTGAATGGCAGCCAACAGGGGGAAGGTAAGGGAAAAGGCTCAAGAATGAAGGGA
>JBAUTA010000320.1:0-3449 GCA_049581985.1 Kovacikia sp. | reverse complement strand
TCTCAGCCGTGCCATGGCGAAGCCGCTGCCCCCGTTTCCATCTGTCGTGGTTGCTTTTAAAATTGGTCTTATTTAATTGCGCCCACCTACGTATCAGGTTGACAATTACTTATCAGAAACGGACTGTTAGTTTTTATTTCTGCGTTCGTGGTTTTAAGGGGCATCATCATGATGCCCCTACTTTTATGAATTTATGCCTGGGTAGATATCTCTCCTTTTAAATTCGGTATAGGCGTTGCCCTCAGCATGGGATCAAATTTTCTTTAGTTTGGGAAGGCGTCTGAGCGATGCCTATGGTCGTTCCAGGTATAACCATCGTGTCGTGAAGCCTCTTAATTTTTTGTGGGAATCCCAGTCCCTTCACGATACTCCGCTCTGTTCCAGGTAATGCCTAAAATTCCACCTTCCGCTCAATTGTTGATTGTCAACAAACAATATTCAATTTTGAATAAATTAGCAGATAAGAGACTAGATAAATCCTAGGATCGGTGTAGTATGATTTCATAAGCTATCTTAAAGCTAAGGTTTATACCTTCTAACAAGCGCTGGCAAAGATCGGCAAAAATAAAACCCTCTCCACGCAATTTCGAGTTAAGTTAATGTCTAAAAAGAAGAAGATTGAGCCGCTAACTGGCGAAGCTCTGCTCAAGAAAGTTAAGGAACTAGAGAATTTTAGTAAGGAGCAAAAGGCGAGAGAATGCGGCTACTACACTGTTACAAAAAATGGTGTGGAACGGGTCAATATGATGAAGTTTCTAAATGCCCTGATTGACGCTGAAGGAATCGAACTAGATGGGAAACAAGCTGCGAACGGACGGGGTGGGCGTAGTGCCAGTTATCGAATTAGCGTTCAGTCAAACGGCAATTTGCTAATTGGGTCAGCCTACACTAAACAAATGGATCTTAAACCCGGAGACGAATTTGAAATCTCTTTGGGGCGTAAGCATATCCATCTGAAGCAAATTGACCAGGCTGAAGAAGGCTATGAGTAGAGAGCGGGCGTGGTTTCTACTCGTTTCGATTTCAATCGGCTCTTTATTAGCCAATTAAACCAAGTAATAGTTGGGCGCAATTAAAGTAAAGATTTTTTGGGGGTGGACGGGGCGAAGCTCCTTTCACCCTTTTCAAAACTAATTAGCCCACCCCAATTAAAACCGCCTCCTGAGAGTTTGTCGAAGATTAGGCTGCAGGTTGTTTAGAAATAGACAAAGCCAGTGTCTCCAGGGCGGGTGGCGGCTCTGCATGAAGGGTTCCCAGATAGGGATGCAGCGACTGTCTCATCATGGCAAGGCCAGCGATCAGCTGAATTTTTTCTTGCTCTAACAAACCTAAAATGTGGCTAGGATTGTCGCGATCGACCACAGGCAGTTGGCCCAATCCGCGTGCTGCCATACGGGCTAATGCCTCAGAAATGGGTTCATCCTGATAGGCATAGAGCAATTCCTTGGTGCAGATATCTCCTAACTTCTGGCTGGCAAGACTCATCGGAAATTCCTGCTCCAGATGAACGTTCACTTCTTGCTCCCACTGGGTAATCGTGCGGTGGATATCTTGAAGTGTCACAATGCCCACCAGTTGATGGAACTCATCAACCACCAGAGCACTGTGAGATTGATTTCGAGTCAGGGACAGGCCAGCTTGCAGCACCGACAGGGACCCAGGTAAGGCCAAAAAGTCCTGATGCATGGCTTGAAACACTGGCAGATGACGCAAAACTTCAGAGCTTTGATCCGCTTGCACGTTTAGCCCAGTGGATTGAAGTGCCTCAGCATTCCGCGCGATCGGCTTCAACCGCTCAACCAGCCAGGAACTCAAACCCACTGCTGCCATCAGTGGCAAAATAATCCGGTAATCACGAGTCAGTTCAAATAACAGCAAGATTGCAGTCAGGGGGGCACGGGCACTGGCAGCCAGAACTGCTGCCATGCCAACCATTGCATAGGCAGGGGGAGCTGCGATGCTGCCAGGGGCAAGCGGCAAAATCAGGGCCATCAGTTTACCGTAGGCCGCACCCAGCGATGCCCCCAGAAACATAGCTGGCGCAAACAGCCCACCCACCAGCCCACTGCCCAGACTGATGGCAGTCATTGCCAACTTGATCACCAGCAAACCCAGGAGCAACGGTACTGAAAACTGGACGTCTCGCAGCATGGCTTCTACCGTTTCATAGCCAATGCCGAGAACTTGAGGGAACTGAAGCGCAACTAACCCCACACAAAGACCGCCTAAAGCCGGGCGGAGTATGGTAGGAACCCGTCCCATCCAAGCAATGCCGCTGATTTGTCCTTGAAAAAAGTGTTGTGCCAAGCGGATTGCTTGCGTGTAGGCGATCGCCACCAGACTGGCAAACAACCCCAAACCAATATAAAGTGGCAATTCCAGCAGGCTACGAACTTCATAGACGGGCAGCGCAAATGCGGGTTGCCCACCTAACCCAATCTGGGCAATGAGGGCTGCCACCACCGCAGCCAGCAGAACAACACTGACGGTTGAAGTTGCAAAGGTCGTCCCCAAAACTACTTCGAGGGCAAAAAAGATCCCCGCGATCGGCGCATTAAATCCTGCCGCCAAACCCGCTGCCGCTCCTGCCCCTAACAACAATCGTTGCCGCTCCTGGGACACTTGCAAGGCTTGGCCCAACATCCAGCCAATATTTGCCCCAATTTCAACACTGGGGCCTTCGGGACCGAGGGAGGCACCCGAACCCAGTGAAACCGAGGCGGAAACTGCTTTTGCGATCGTGCGATCGGGGGAAATACTGCGTGTCCCCGGTGTTGCCGAAATGAGCGATGAAAGGCCAGCGCCAAAATCCTGCCAGCGCCAGCGCATCATTCCTACCAGCAATCCGCCGATCAGGGGAATACAGGCCAGCGTCCAGGCACCCCAGGGAGCAATCACCCCCATTAGCCCTTCCAGCATGAGACTATGAATGTTCTGGATGAGATAGTGGAAAAGAACTACCGCCAGCCCCGTCCCGCTCCCGATCACCAACGCCAGAATCAGCACCACTGTTTCTGGAGAGAGCTGTAACCGATTGAGCGTACTGGCAAGCGAAGAGGTCGGCGACGGATAGACCGACGGTTCTGGGAGGAGAGACTTAGGAGAGGAACTGACAGTCATTCAAGGGGAGGAGAGCGAGGATGAGAAAGACTTAAACTTTTTTAACCTGGGTTTATTTTGCGGGATGCAGCACCACCCCGACAAGCAGGTAGGGAGATGCCCTAAGCGACTAGTTTCATGGCAGAACTCTATAGCAGTCCTAAATCAGTTGTGAGGTTGAGATGTCTCGTGAGAAAGGATTCCGTGGAACCCTTTCTCACAGTCCAAATAGGATCGCTCTATGAAGCCTATCTTCTGCCAATGGGGCTAGTCGTCCGTCAGGATAGATTTGAGGAGTCACTCAAATCCACAAAACCCATTTTTAGGATGTTTTGAGGGTTTTCAACCCT
>JBAUTA010000319.1:0-1952 GCA_049581985.1 Kovacikia sp. | reverse complement strand
CCATCCCCCTATTTTTCACCCTTGATGGAGAGCTTCAATAATTTGAATATTCGCTTTGGGGAAAGGATATTGATCCAGATCAGATAGGTTTACCCAGCGGACCTCATCGCACTCAATGGGCTGGGGTTCGCCGCTAAGATGACGGCAGTGATGGACGTTGAGCGTAACTCGGAAGTGGGTGTAGGTGTGATCTACGATGATTAAGCGATCGCCCACCTCAATCTCAATCCCCAATTCTTCCTGAATTTCTCGTTTAATACAGGCTTCGATCGTTTCCTGCGGTTCTACTTTGCCGCCTGGAAATTCCCACAATCCTCCTAACAGACCAGTTTGAGGGCGACGATCGATTAAGATCTGGCCCGTGTCATTCCAGATAACGGCGACACCAATAATTTTGTGGGGAAGGGGAGGACGGGTTTCAGCCATGGGTAACTCAACTTGGATGCCTAAATTGTAAGCCTGACAGGAGGAACTCCAGGGGCAGCGATCGCAGTCTGGATGATGCGGGGTACAAACCGTTGCGCCCAGATCCATGAATGCCTGGTTAAAGTTACGGGGCTGCAATGGGTCAAGCAAGGATTCAGATAATTTCCACAGTTGGGCTATCGCTCGCTTAGGGGGCACCTGGAGCGCAATTAATCTTGCCAGCACCCGCTTAACATTTCCATCCAGAATCGCCACAGGCTGGTTAAACGCAGCGCTGAGAATCCCCCCTGCTGTGGTACGTCCAATCCCTGGCAAAGATAAAGCCACTTCTAACTGGTTGGGAAACACCCCATCATATTTCAGCACGACTTCCTGGGCTGCCTGGTGCAAATTACGGGCCCGGGCATAGTACCCTAATCCTTGCCAGGCCTTGAGGACCTGTTGCTGATCGGCAGTCGCTAAATGCTGGATGGTCGGAAACAGGCTGATCCAACGCTGGTAATAGGGGATCACCGTTTTTACCTGGGTTTGTTGCAGCATGATCTCCGATACCCATATTGAATAGGGATCACGGCTTCGCCGCCAAGGCAAATCTCTACCTGCCTGACTGTACCAGGATAGGAGGGATTGTCTTAAGTGGTGCATAGCAGAACTCGGCAGGCGATAATCTGTGCCTGCCGAGTTTGGAATTTGGGAGTGCGATCGCTGCTTAAAAAGGGTCACGCTCATAGCACCATCCAGTCTACAGCTATCAGCTTTTCAGAACCCTTTAAAAAAGGCAAGGCTAAAGAAGAAGTCACCCAAAAGGACGTCTCGCTATTCTGCGGTGGAACTCTCTGTCGAAACGAGGGATTTCTCTAAAGTCATTCGTTGTTCGGCATTGCGCAGAAAGTAACCACTCATCATTGCGGATGCCAGTAAACGCCCCAGGTCCTCGCGGGTAGTCGTGATCATCACGTTAAAGTGCTCAGGAGGTAACGCCCCCAAAAGACCCACAATATTCCGCTCCATCGCTTGAAACACCTCCGGCGAAGTGGGCTTAGAGAGCTGCGCAATTGCTTCTGGGCTAAGGGATTGGACGTAATGCCAAAATTGGTTACCTGATCCGGCAAACCCTTCAAAAAATTCTGGCACTCGATCTGATGTGTTGTTCACAGTTAGGAACCTCGATCAACTGCTGTAACGTTTCTATAAATTCAATGTACTCAGTAAAGCGGTTGATGCGAAGTGGGCAGAACCGAACTGAATTGGTGGGTGTCCCGTTCTTTTTCCTAATTTTGTAGCTATTGCCGCCACAGGTTGAACTGTCTGTCGTCTGCGCAGGCAGACTTTGCTGGTGTAGCCGCGAATTCCATTCCCTGGGGCTTAATCGAGAAGGATTGGGTTACGGGTTTAACCGCTGAAGTAACGGGCGATCGCCCGTTACTTCAGCTAGCGTTATCAACCATCCCTGAGGATTAGCAACCCCCAAAGGTTACTAACTCAAATAGACTAACTTGCCAGGTATTCTCCGATCGCCGCTTTTC
>JBAUTA010000318.1:0-1789 GCA_049581985.1 Kovacikia sp. | reverse complement strand
TGCCTGCCCAATCTTACGATAAGCTGTATCCGGCAGGTTTGAAAGAGACACCCGAACAGACCATTGAGGAGCATCAAAGCCACCTCCAGGTAGCAAGACAATTCCTTCATCTCGTGCAAGTTTAAATACGAAATCCAACGGTTCAAAATGTTTGATCAGGTATTCAACAAAGTCGGAATTATAGCTATCAATAGCTAGTTTAAGCAGATCAATTGTAGTATAATAGTGAGTATGATTTAGGGTGTCGTGGGGTTCTATTCCTAAGGATTGATAGAGGTCGTTAAATCGCTTTGCGACGATCTTCTGGCAGGTCTGTTTATAGTTATCCTCACGATCCAGGATACAAAATAGTGAAAACAAAACCATTTGAACCTGTTGCGGAGTTGAAAGCCCTGCTGTGTGATTGAGGGCGACATTGCGGCTATCAGCCACCATGCGGTCTATAAACTTAAGCGTCTGAGGTTTAAGCGACAAATGTTCATAACGCTTGTTTAAGGCATTGATGGATGTTTCTGGCAGGTTTGCAAGCATTTGATCGATTACATTGTCTTCATGTAGGGCGATTGCTCCTAACCGCCAACCTGTTGCTCCAAAGTATTTTGAGTAGGAGTACACCGTAATCGTATTGTGTGGAATGACCGCCATTAGCGATCGGAAGTCATTGACAAACGTACTATAGACATCATCGGTAATAATGATTAGATCTGGGCGCTGAGTGTAAACCAGTTCAGCCAGTCTTGCCATCGCACTGGGCTGTATTCTGACAGAAGCAGGGTTAGAGGGATTGCAAAGAAAAAAGGCCTTGATTTCCGGATCGGCTAACTTCTCTAGCTCTATTTCAGGAATCTGCCAGTTTAACGGTTCCCACGCTTCTACCTCTAAAGCAATAAACCGAAAGTTATTCAGGTCTGGAATTTCTAGATATGGTGAAAAGATCGGGGTTCCAAGAGCAATTTTGTCGTGTTTATGTAAGATTTTATTTTCTAAGAGAGAATTGAAAATGTAGCAAATCGCAGCCGTTGCTCCTTCAGTCGCAAACAGGTCGAATTTCCCTGGTGGTGGTTGATGGTTGCATAACTCTTGGATGAGGTATTGAGTCAAAATTTTTTCGGCGTTCTCAAGGATACGTGCTGGTTCAGGATAGTTATCCCCCAGGATCCCATGAATTATTTCATTGATAAATTCATCCGGGTCTATACTCTTTTGAGAATGCACGTAGGTCAAACAATCCTTAAGAAAGGCAATGCCTGGCAGACTGGATCGCTGTGCCAGAAAATGCTGTAACCTTTGTGCTAATCCTTCTCGTTGAGGAATTCCCCCTATATGCTCCTCGATCGAGACTCGTTGAGATTCTTCTATGGCAAACAGTCCTAGTTGAAAAAAACCTGCTCTGGGGGTCGTTGCCAGCCAGTTCGGATTGCCCCTCCCAGCGTTCAGCATCATTCGTTCAGAGTGACTGGATGCCAATTGGATTAATTGGTCTTTAAGCTGAAAAGGACTCAGCTCTGAATATTTTCGTGTTTCATCTGTTTTCATTAAATTCTGCTGCAGCTTCCTCAAGTCACGGGCGAAAGTAAGCCTATTCTAGAATCTGGGTGATTTCCCGTATGTCCCTTGCAATTAATAATCATCGATGTACAATCGTGCCTGCTTGACCTGCCAGAATAGCTGCAGCATCTTCTAACCGACCGATGCCAGCAACTTTATTCGTAGCCTCCACAAAACGGCATGCTGCTTCTATCTTCGGCCCCATGGATCCTGGTGCAAAGGCAGCCCTGCGGAGCTTTTG
>JBAUTA010000317.1:0-2061 GCA_049581985.1 Kovacikia sp. | reverse complement strand
AGTTTAGCTACCGTAGAGCGGGCATCTTGCCCGCGCAGGTTAGAAGCCTGCTCTACAAACGGTAGGCGTATTTCCGCCCATCACTACTAGAGTGATCTTTGGCACGATGGGTAGCGTCGCAGTGGCTGAGATGGGCAGGATGATCGATCCATCGTGGGACAGATTAGGCGTGAGCAGAAGATAACTCCGTTGCACCTTGAATTCTTGGACAAATCGGGAGTCTGATGCCCCAACCCAACGGGCAGCAAAACTAGCAAAAGCAGCATTGCTACCACTGCCATTGCCTTTCCAATGTCCGTTCGCACCCGAGACAGCAATCCATTCCGAAATGCGATAGGCTGCCTGCAAATCAAAATCCAGGGCTTTTCGATCGTTTTGACTGACTTCAAGCTGTTGAACCGTAGTCCAAAAACTGGGATTCACCTCATTCATCCAGCCATGAATAGCATTGACCCATTCGCGGGAAGCGGCATAGGCAAAGACATAAGAACGATCCCAGTTAGGCCAAACATAGGAATCATGGTTTAGCCCACTGTTATAGTCTCCATGCAGTTGTTGAGCACCGGGACGCAAAGTTTCATAGGAGCCCGTAAACAGATTACTGAGCATCGGGGAATTGAACCAGGTATCTGTGCGATAGACATCACCCGTAGGTTCATGGGTTTCAACCCAATTAGAGTGAGTATAGAAATCTTGTACTGCATGCAATGACATACCCAAAAGACTCAACAGCTTTAGCGGATCATTCTCTCTTGCTGCGGCTTGAACAGCCAGTTTGGTATTGAGACTCAAGTTTCCCCAATAGTTACGAATTTGGGTCTCAGAGAAAAGATTATCGAAGTGTAACTTTTCTACATCTGCCTTGAGCTGCGAAGTTGGCGAAATGCTGAAGTAGTCCACAAACCAGTTTTCCACCTGGGCGATTTCGATCGAAGTATTGGAAAACCCTTCAGTTTGAAGAGCTTCACGGGTTAGGTCAGCATGATGACCTGTGTCAAACGCGGCTACTTTTTTAGGAATTAGCAGCAACCCAAGTAGTACAAGTAAACTACTGAAATGGTACATCCATGGGTGATTTTTGTTCATTATCAAAACTAATTTCCTATTCAATTTTATTAACGATGATATTAAGGCAGCGTGAGCCTGGGTAGGGCATGACCACTGCATCATTTATTCACAGCTGGGATTGATTGAGGGCAGGGTTGTCGCTTAGAAGCAACTATCGCCAATGTTGAGTAGGAAGGATAACCGCGAGATCCCAATGTGATTTCAATCTTCCTGATAGGTGACGGCGAATAGCAGATCACCTCTAGTTCTGTCACAGGCTAATAGTGCTGGAATTCACGCTTCCCAGAGGATTTTGATCACCCGTTTATCAAGGTAATCCTGGGACTATGAAACATGTAAGGACTCAGTCCAAACCAACCTATACCAAAGGAAAGCCCCCATGCATTTAGTAAATTGTGATCCTAAAACCGTCGAACAAACCCTCGCAGCAGCCCAACAAAAATTGCTGGCAACTGATGGACCCATGATGTTACGGATGGTCTCGTTTCTACGAATCTCTTGCTCGCTTCTAGAAGAAAAGGGCGCTTATTCTAGCCTGATGAAGCAATTGTTTCAATGCGATGCTCAATGGTGGGCAAGCTGCGTCATTACTTCGGATGGACTGGTGAAGTCCAATAATCCTGACATTCAAAACCTACTGCTTCCAGTTCTATCCCTTTACCAGGCTACCGATCTGCCCTTCGCAGCCTGAGGTCGGTTGCCCTTCTATCACGATCCTATTTGGATGTTGAAAGCCTTTCCCGCCAGGGAAAGGCTTTCAACACTCTGCTTGTTCACAAATGATTTAAGACTGCTATATCAATTCCATTGGCCGTTGCATTAGGTGGGAAAATCCTTATACTCCCAGCAAACCAAGCGATATTATTGCAGGAATTATGTCAGGAGGCAAAGTATCAAACCCAGGTATGGGAGGCGTGGGGCTTTGCTAAAAAGCTCTCGTTGAGGCGGGGATTGAATGCATGAGCGGGGCAGATTGGGGACAGGGTGCAGGGG
>JBAUTA010000316.1:0-4501 GCA_049581985.1 Kovacikia sp. | reverse complement strand
GTTTTGGGCATATCAACATATTCCTAACAATAATTGGGTTCTGATGGCTGTGGTACCGGAGTCAGTCGTCCTAGGGCCGGTTGTACGGTTTACGGCAATTGGGGCGCTGGGATCAATTATTGGTGTTTCCATTGTGTTGGGGGCAGTGGTTGCGATGTTCGTAAAGCGGCTGAATCAGCGGTTGCAGCCAATCATGGATGAATGTAGCCGATTGGCAGAAACCAGTGCTAAAAGTGAAGCGCTCATGAGTCGGGAGGATGAACTGGGACGACTGACAATTTCCTTTTATGCTCTGTTAGGGCAAGTCACTGTGAATGAGCGACGGTTGCGGCAAGAAATGGCAAAATCGGCACAGGCATTTCAGGCACTCCAACAAACCCAGGCCCAACTTATCCAGACCGAAAAAATGTCAAGTTTGGGCCAACTCGTGGCTGGGGTTGCCCATGAGATTAACAACCCAATCAATTTCATTTATGGAAATTTGCCCCATGCGACAACCTATACTCAGGATTTGCTCAAGCTCATCCAACTATATGACAACAAACACGGTAATTCTGATCCAGAAATTCAGGCATATCGGGAGGACATTGATATCGATTTTCTGGTCAATGATTTAAAGAAAATGCTGGATTCGATGAGTATTGGTGCAGATCGGATCCGGGAAATTGTCCTATCACTGCGTAACTTTTCTCGCCTGGATGAGGCGGAGATGAAACGGGTGAATATTCATGAGGGCATTGATAGTACCTTGCTCATTTTACAAAATCGCTTGAAGGAAAATTCAGCCCACCCTCCGATCAAGGTGGTGAAGCACTACGGAGATCTACCCCTGGTCGAGTGTTATGCGGGTCAGATGAATCAAGTCTTTATGAATATTCTGAGTAATGCAATTGATGCCTTAGACAAATTCAACCAAGATCAATCTGGTAAAGAAAGTGCAGCACATCCAGCTTCCATCACGATTACAACTGAATTGGTGAATGATCAAGAGCCAGAAGTTGGGAGCCAGTTATCAGGAGTCGAAAAAGACACGGAGGCTTGGAGATACGAAGACGCAGAGAATTCAATCCAAAATCCAAAATTCAAAATCCAAACTTCTTCCCTTCCCAGCCCCCAATGCCTGGTGTCCCAGTTTGTGCTAATCCGCATTCATGACAACGGTCCTGGCATTCCGCCCCAGTATCAGACCAAGCTGTTTGATCCATTCTTCACGACTAAGCCCGTTGGCAAGGGAACTGGGTTAGGATTGTCGATCAGCTACCAGATTGTGGTGGATAAGCATCACGGGTTGTTGAAGTGTATTTCTGAACCGGAATCGGGAACAGAGTTTTGGATCAAAATTCCAGTACGTCATAGGGCAATGGGCAAAGCAGCATCAGACTGAGGGATATCGACGGGATGTCGTTCTCTTAAGAAAGCGATCGCCCGATCTAATAACTCTAGGCCTTGATGAACACTTTCAATGACGCTCAGTTGTCCTCTTAGTTCAGCCGCTCCAGTAAAGCCCTTGGAGTACCAGGTCATGTGTTTGCGGGCCTGCTGAATCCCTCGATCGCCCTTGTATTCCCACAGCATCCATAAATGCTCACGAGCACATTGCAATCGCTCGATGGGTGTTGGCAAAGCTTTGCTCATTCCAGTCTTCAGAAAATAGTCAATTTCTCCGACCAGAAAAGGATATCCCAGGGTTCCCCGGGAACACATGACGCCATCTGCTCCCGTCTGCTCCAAACATTGGATTGCCGATTCAACCGAAAAAATATCTCCGTTGGCAATTACCGGGATTGAGAGAATCTTCTTTAAGCGGGCAATCCATTCCCATCTAGCAGAACCACTGTATCCTTGAGCGCGGGTTCGCCCATGCACAGTAATCATTTGAGAGCCAGCATCCTGCATGCGCTGAGCAAATTCCAGGATGTTAATTTCCTCATCCGTCCAGCCAATTCGAGTCTTAACCGTAACCGGCACATCAACAGCCTTGACAACCGCCCGGACGATCGCCTCTGCCATTGCCGGATCCCGTAACAAAGACGAGCCACCCCCATTCTTGGTGATTTTGTTCACAGGGCAACCCATATTGATGTCCACTGTGTTTGCTCCCTCAGCCACGGCCATCTGCGCCGCTTCCGCCAGAAAATCAGGGCGACAGTCAAATAGCTGAATGCTAATCGGTTGCTCGTCTGGAGCCACCTCCATAATTTGAGGAAGCTGCTTTACGTAACGTAAACTCGATGCCTGAACCATCTCGGTATACATCATCGAGTCGGGCGCATAGCGACGCACCAATTGTCGGAAAGCCCGATCAGTAACGCCCGATAGGGGAGATTGCAACACCCGACTCCTGACCTCAAAGTAACCAATCTTCAATGGAGTAGAGAGACGAACTTTCAGGTCGGGAGAAAGAGCAAGCATGGAAAACCAGAGCAATATTGACTTCTATTAGGATAATCAATAATGCCCCCTACGAGAAAAGTTACCGACCTCCCCAAACTTTCTCTAACACCGTCTGGGGAGCAATGTCTGCCATTTGACCGGTTAGGGATTTGATTCCAACGAAACGATCACCCTCAGGCAATAACCGCCTTGGATCGGTAGGACCAAATAACGCCAGCGTATAAGTCTTGACAGCGATCGCCAGATGCATCGGAGCACTGTCCGTACTCAACATCAAATTGGCTCCAGCAATCATCGCTGCCAGTTTACCCACATCGTCTGGGGCAGTCATCTTCACCTTCGAGTTAGATTCTACCAAGGACCGCACAAACTCAGTGTCCTCTGGCCCCATGACTACCACAATCGGCAAATCTGGTTGGCGTTGCTGGAAGTCTTGAATAATTCCTAGCCAGCTTCGCAGGGGATAAATCTTGTCAATTCCTTTTTCCTTGGCCAATTGGCTTGAACCAGGATGAATCAAAACATAGCCACTGTGCTGAATTCCCAGCCGTTTACGTTCTGCATCTGCCCAGTCAATATCTTTTGTTGACACATTAATTGAAAGCTCAGGACAGGGCGTGTTAATTTCCAAACCCTTGAGCAGATCATGATACATAGCAGCCGCATATTGATTCTGGTTCAGTTTTACAGGATTGGTGAGGAAAAACTCTCCAGGGCTACCAGCATAGCCAACTCTCACCGCAATTCCTGTTAACCAGAGTAATAGTCCAACTGTCCAGCGCTGACCGAGAGAAATCGCAATATCGTATTCGCGCTCACGAATCATACCTAACAAATTGCCCCAATCTGCCAGACTATTTCGATCTTTGAAGTCGAACAGAATGGTTGCGTGAACTGACTTAGAGACCCGATAAGCGTCCTTTGCTCGCGGCTCAACTACAACATCGATCTGAGCTTCGGGATAAATCTGCTTCAGATCATCCAGAGTCGGGAAAAATAAGATTTGATCGCCAATTCCACCGGGGACGAAGGCTACTATTCGCATATGGGAAGGGAAATATTTCTTTACGCTAACTCGCTCCTTATTTTAGGGGAAGATACAGTAAAGTTCAGAGTTTTGCACGTCACCATCAGCTCACAATTTAAACCAAGTCTCTGAAACCTCATGCTCTAAAAACTGCTTATGAAACGTCATGTCTAGGGGAACGCCGTGTACCTAATCATTCCAGCCGCCGGATCGGGTCGCCGTATGGGGAGCAGCCGTAATAAATTGTTACTTCCATTACTTGATAAACCTTTACTTTTTTGGACGCTTGCAGCCGCTAAGGCATCCGCTTCAATTCGTTGGGTGGGACTCATTGGCCAGCCAGAGGATTTTCAAGACTTTAAAGAGATTGTAGCTAGCCTCTCGATGTCAAAAAATGTTCACTTTATCCCTGGCGGTACAACGCGGCAGGAGTCAGTCTATAAGGGCTTACAGGCTTTGCCAGCAGTGGCAGAAAGGGTTCTGATCCATGATGGGGCAAGATGCTTAATTACCCCGTCCCTCTTCGATCACTGTGCGGATGAAATTTCCCGTTGTCCAGGGTTAATTGCGGCGATTCCTGTGAAGGACACGATTAAGGTTGTGGAACCGTCATCCCATCTCATTACCAGAACCCCCGATCGCCGCCACCTGTGGGCAGCCCAAACGCCTCAGGGATTTGAAGTCGAAAGACTAACTCAATGCCATACCGAGGGGGTACGCCAGGGATGGCAGGTAACCGACGATGCTGCTTTGTTTGAACAGTGTGGACATCCTGTCAAAATCGTAGAAGGTGAGGAAACGAATCTTAAGGTAACAACACCAGTCGATTTAGCGATCGCTGAGTTCATCCTCCGACAGCGAAATAATTCTTGATGCGGACGGCTGAATAGGGATGGCAGTCCTGCATCATGGATAGATATTTCTATTTGGAAAAGGACGGATGTGGAAAAGAACGGAGAATCCTTGGGCGATGATGAGAGGGTGTGATCATGGGCATTGCCAAGTTGCTATCAGTCAGACAGAGGTTTTTCCCGCTTTTGGCAAAACAAGGTTTCGCAAGTCTGAGAGAGACCATTTAGC
>JBAUTA010000315.1:0-11344 GCA_049581985.1 Kovacikia sp. | reverse complement strand
GGGCAATGCCACTATAGGCTTTCTGTAAAAACTTATTCGTTTCCGGTGTGAAATAATAAGTCGGGTAAAAGTAGAGATAGCGATATTTCCCATCTTCAAATCGCTTGCCTACTGCCTGAGTTTGGTTCATCAGGATTTGCCGAAGCATCATCTCAATGCCAGCAATACTAGAGATATTACGTTTAGCATTGGAGCCACCCAACATTTGTTTGTTGGTATAAACCTGAGGGGTAAACAGCACTGCCGATTCCATTTGCTCCGTCACCGTATAGATAGAATGAGAAATAGAGCAGATAAGTTGTTTGCCTCGGCCCTGCTTTTTAGCAGCACTATAGTTATCCAATTCCTTCTGAAAGATATCAGTTTGGCTATGCGCTATACCAGGAAGCATAACCACTCGATTGACCCACTCTCGCAAATCATCCCAGCCATCTGGAAGCTTATACTGACTAATGATTGGTGTAATCAAGCTAGTAATGTAGGCAATTACTCGCTGACAGGTTTCACGTATATCCTCAATACCAGGGTTAGATTCTAGATATTTAGCAGCCAGGTAGTACCAATCATAAGGAACACCACCCGTATTGCCTTTTAAATTATTTTCTCTGAGACTTTCATTGATTCGTTGGATGGAGCGAATTTGTGGTAGACACTCAGTTAAATTCCAAAACTCTACTATTTTCTGGATTAGATCTAGGTCAGGTAACTGGGGAAGTTTCTTGTCTTTCTTCCGTACATCTTCGATACGGTCAATACGCTCTCCCCAAATTTTACGACTGACTAAATCACCAAACTCAGCAAGCTGATCGACACGAATATCATCTTCAAACTCAAAGCTATAGTTTTCAGGTAAAACTTTTTGCTGCTGGAACTTAACAAGATTTTCACTTCGGCTCTTTCCAACTGAAGCCTTATTAGGATTCAGAATACGTAGTGTGGCATCCAATGCGACTTGCATTAAACTAGAGTCATCGAAGAACAGGTTGTAGTACTCAGCATATTTCATGCCTTTACCATCACGCCCAAATCCTGTTTGACGCAGACGTAGCTGACCTGAACACAGCTTTTTGATACTAGTAACTACTCGCTCTGATAAGCTTGTAGAGTCTACAGGTGGGGCATTAGGGTCAGCCAAATAGATGATTCCAGTTGGTAGATACAGTAGTGGCTCATAGTAAGTATGTTCTGGTGTATTGAGGCTCATGTGAGCTTCTATCAGGGCGTTATTGACGACGTTAGTCAGTACACCCCGGTTTTCAGCAATGCTGTGGTAGGTAAATTTGAGTTGCCCATCACTCAGATTATGGATTAGATCTTTCAGCCTGTTATGTTCTGCATCTTGAGGATGCTTCACGATTGAAGCTAGAGAATCAGCTAGACAAGTTAAATCAGAAAGACTACGAAGAGTTCGGTCTTTGAGTGTTGGGTTTAGCCCAAACTCGGAAAAATTCCAGTTGGTATCCCAACGTCGCTGGGCATTGTATGCCATGCATAGCAGGTCATCTAGATATTCCTGGTACATCTCTGGATTATCCGGATTAATGAAACGGTCTAATCCTAGCTGTCGAATTTTTTCATCAATAATTTTTCGGTGTTGCTCTAGCGAAAGCTTCCGGCAGTTCTCTGGAATATCGGGAAACTTCTCAAAGTCATGCAGAATGAACGCAGCAATGACTAACCTGCGCTCTCGTTCTCCTGACAATCGCCGAATGGTAGTGTCAAGTTCTTTCAATCGTCTTTCAATCAGATTGGCTGGGAATAAGCCATTGAGTAAATGCGTATTGAGAGATTGATCTCCTGCATTATCCCGCCGTACTTTAGCTTTGCCTTCTGCTTCCCGCTGCTGATCTATCTCATCGAAAAACTTACCGCCCTTGGCAGTGACGCCGATGGCTATTCTTAATAAATTCGGCAACACATATTCTGCAAAGTCCCCCATAACAACATCATGCGGATTCTGAGACTGAATTGCTTCGCGCAATAGCTTAAGCGTAAGCAGTTCGCGCTGGACAGGTTCAAGAGTATGATTGCTTTCCTCCTCCTCAAAGCCAAAGTCACCCTCTAAAAAGTCAAACTCATCAGGATTCTGCGTCATCATTTTCCTCCAGTGAATCCATAAAATTCTCTACTTGTTCTACGTACAGGGGATACTGTTCCAACACTTCGTTAATTACTGAAAAAACAATTTCAGGATCGACGTCGTCATATCGGTGCGCTAAGCGATTCCGGAACTTACCAGACTCTGATAGGAGTTGCGCAAGTGCTGGCGTGATCGCTCCTAATCGACTGAGTTCCAGGAAAACGTCTGCATTTGACTGTTCTGATGTCTGGGAAAGCTCTTTCAACAAGTGATTGTTAATATCAATTGCCGCCTGAATCGTAATTTCTAAAAGCCTTTCTGCTGCTCGGAGTAGATAGCGATTATGTAAAAACTCATCAAGACTTATCGATGCCAGAGGTTTGATTTCATTCAAATAGTCTAAAATTAAGTCCAATCTGTGATGAACAGAATTTATATCGATTGTCATAAAGCCCATTCCTGAAGCTTTGTTTTAACGCGATCTCGCAACGCTCTGCGAATCTGTTTCATCTCCGCTGTGCTTTTGAGATGGGTTCGTTGAAATTCTTGAAAAAGCCCAGGCTCACTTTCATAAATCACCATTCCATCGCGGGCAATCGCGTGAGCTAACAATTCCGAAGTATTTTTCAAATCAACCCAATCCATCTGGTCATCGCCTAAACCAAGAACTTGCTGTAGAACAGTCCAGGATCGATAGCAATTCCAACCTCCGCCCGGTTCATATTTTTGGCGGAGTTCCTCATCAAAAAGCAAAGCAAAATCCCAATCGCTGGATGAGAAATTATTGCCTCTAGCCCTTGATCCAAAAAGAACCAGTAATTTTAGATAGGGCACTTGTTCTAAGATTTTTGGAATGGCTGATTTAATAGCATCAATCGACTCAGGGTTCATAAAGATTGCCTTGCTAGGAAAAGTAGTAGCGGAAACACTCAATGTCAGTACTAGACAAGAAACATAAATTTTGAATAAAGGGGACTCCGAGCTGAATGGGCTCTTTATCCCCCTCTGTTGTTAGGCCGCTAACCCAAGAGTCTTAAGAGGAGCCTCGTCAGGTTGCCGGGGAAACAAATCGAGTTCAAGTTGCTTGTACTCAATTTGCCTGAACTTCTGCACACCTTCGTCACTTAATGCCTCATCTTCAGCAGTAGGCCGCTGAATACTGCAAGGTGCTAAGTCGAAGAGCAGGAGTTGCTCATTCATTTTTTCCTCCTTTAGGGGAGACGGTGAATGGCGGCTCACACATCAGTGCTTTAGGGAACGCAAGCGATGAACATGGGCAGATATATCTCTACTTGTCGAAAGCTACGAATCTCCGTTGCTGCACTTGAAGGTTGATCCCACCAAGTACAAACATAGCATGCCTATTTTAAGTTCAGCTACAGAAGACCATGCATTTTTTATCCTGTATGATAGGTATCAGAGGGTAAAAGCGGCAAAGCCTTGTCTGCTCTTGAATCCCTGCAAATGCAAGGGATTGAAACTTCCGCAGCTGAACTTGGAGGTTTATGCCCTCTCATGACGTGAAAACACGTTAAATCCCTTTTAGGGATTATTAGACAACCCATATCTCTTCTCCTTCTTTCTTAAACTGGTAAACCAAAGTATCTAGCAACAAAGCACTCTGTCCAAAGGCTACAGAGTATGGTGCATTAGCGTCATGAAAGCTGTATTGGTCGCTCATAGGGTAAAGCTGGAAATGTATGGGTAGCCGTAATCGCATGCGCACTTCCGCTAAGGGGCGGCGGATGACATAACTGACTAAGCCTTCCTTCCTCAAACGTTTGTTAATCTCGCTTGCCCAGCGGTTTTCTGGTTGCCAGATTTCTATTCCCGTCAGCACTTGGACCTTCCAAGCATCGGCAATTGGTCCCAAATCTCCAGCATAGGCAAACTTCCAGTTCAGGCGCTCCTCACGATGGGCTTTCAATTTCATGAAGGCCAGACAGTGAGCAAATCGCCCCTTTGGAATTAGCTGTCCAGTGCGCTCTTCCATTTCCTTGAGTAGCCGCATAAATGCTGCTTCTGTCATGACCTCAATTTCCAGGTTGCCCAGGATACCCGGCAGGTCATAAGTCTTGAAACAATCTGTTTCATTAGGCTCGGTCAAATCGTACAACCCGCATTGCAAGGGGCTGGAACCCCGGAAGCTACAGGCATCGTCTGCAATAGGATTACCTTTTTTGCCAGAGATTTGGTGCCATTCATCGGCCCATCCTCTAACCCGTCCGGCAACAGTTTTTAAACTCGTTTCAAAGACTTGTTCGCAAGCGTCCTGGAACCTCTCGCGGCTTCCTGCATATTGCTGCTTAATCGTACGGTCACTTAAATCCCAAAATAATCGAAATGACTGCACTGCTCCCCAAGATTTGTAATAGCCTCGAAAATCATTGACTTGCCTGTACTTCTCATGGATGACGTTATGAAAAAACGGGCGGTCATAGATACCGTTCTCCTCCAGAGGTGGAGTAGCTCCCTCAAATAAGCGTTCTGTTAAAAAATTGGGAATGAGTGCATAGGCTGTGAATCCATCAAACTCAATGGTCTGACCACCCCGTTCATAACTATCATGTCGCCCTAAGCGCCCCAAACGCTGGATGAAGTTACCTGCATCCGCTGATTCAAAAATCAGAAAGTTAATCTTGAAATCCACCCCAACATCAATAGTGCTCGTGCCTAAAACCAGATCGGCGGATAGAGAAAATTCCCTGGTTACCTTACCCGATAGCCCAGTATTCTCGCCGACGGTCAGACCGTGGGGCTGCAATAGCTCCTGAAAAAACGGAGTGAGACGCTTGACGGCGGCAATGGAGTTTAAAATGATCGCTCCTTTACTCCCTGGATGCTCTTGAAAATGATTCAAAATCAGCTCACTTTGCCCTCGCAACCATTCTTCAGAAGCCTTAAAGGAAGCCTCTAAAGGAACAAAGGTGAACTGAATTTTCCGTGCAACCTGTCGCCATCTTTCCGCCTGGAGTTGCTGAAGCTGTTCTGAAGTCTCTGGAGACTGATACTTGCCTTCATTAAACGGGTTGATCTGTTTATAGTGGATTCCAACTTTTTCTAATCGATTGAGTAGTTGATCATTAGGGGTCGCTGATAGAAAAAGAAACTTTTTTCTCCGATTGGTACAGCGGATCAATAGTGTTGTGTTGAGGATGCTTGCAACCTGTGGAGCGCTGAAAACGTGGAATTCATCAAAAATAAACAGGTCAAAATCTTTGTCAATCCGCCCCCATAGCTTATCAGGACTATCCCCTTTCATTAGGTAAGCGCCCCGATGTAGGTAATGAAAAATATCTGGATTAGTCAGTAACACTTCTGATTGACTAGTGCGGGTTGCTATTGCAGCTTCCTTCCGTAATCCCTCATGCTCTGCATAGACTTCTAAGTCTGCTCCACTTAATCTGACAACACGCGGCTCGTTCGGAGGTTGAAATTTGGCAATATACTCTCTGATTTGTTTTTCCTGGTCACGAGCAAGTTCATTAGTTGGGTACAGCCCAATGGCAGAACAGTTACCCTGAAGCATGTCTAAATAGGCTGCTAAGCTCTTGCCGTCTCCTGTCATGGCAACGTTAAACACAACATCAACATTCGGATCACGCAGCGCTTTCAATGTTTCTGCCTGGTGCCAGGAAAGCGACCATCCCTCCGGAAAGATAACTCCGTCAGGAGTAGGGACTGTCTGAGAATAAATAGCTTTGAGAGTTACAGAATAATTTGTCATGCTTTACTCCACCCCTCTCAATAACTCCGCCATCGTCTTATCCCGAGATTTGCAAATGGCTAAGAAGAGATATGGATAACCTTTGGCATTCTGGAGCATCATCTTCAGTCTATATGTCCGTATCTTTATTTTAATGCTCTCATTTTAGGCTTGCTGGATTCATATATGCAAGAATAAAGTGTCCGTGCATTTCTGGAGTCCCCGTGAGTCGCAAAGGTCAATCGATTACCCTATCTATCTCAGACCAGGACAAAGCCGCCTTAGAAGCCCTTGCCCTTGAACTGGGCATGATGTGGGGAGAGCGGCCCAACATCAGCAAATTGGTAGAAGCCATCGCTCGTCGAGAACTCCTCATTGGTTATAACCATGACTGGTCAGAAAGCCGGATCAAGGCCTTAATGCAGGCTATTTCCGCCCTGACGGACACAGGACAGTTAGAGAATGCCCAAACAGTCGCGCGTTTACTCATTGAGCGCAGCGAAATCTCGATTCCTTTACAAAGAGAAATTGAACGCTTTCTAGAAACTCCACCCATCCCTTGGCGCTTAGACCTAGACCGCTATATCCCTCAGCAGCGACCTTTTCAGCTTTCCTATCGAGATGCGGCTGAACGGGCCTGGACCTTCACCATTCGCCATGCCCAGATTACCTTTCATGAACGCAGGCAATATCTGGACTGCTGGTGTGAAGAAACCGAAGGTAATCAGGACATCCCAGAACTGATGCATAACTGGTGTTTGCGCTTGGACCGGATTCCAGAAGCAGCCATCATCCCCATTGAAGGAAATTGGCGCTCCGGTCTAGATGCGGTAGAAATTGAAATGCATCTATTTGGCAGTTTAGCCTTTGCCTATCAAGCCAAAATTGAAGATACCTTCAACGAATGGATACCCAACAGACCCCAAGTCCGCCGTATCCTCAAACGAGTGTCGCAAACCTTCTGGCTAACCCGCGAAATCCTGGCCTATGGTCCAGACTGTGTGATTCTATCTCCTCCAAGCCTGCGGCAGCGCATACAAGAGAAGCTGACTGAGACCCAAAATCGCTATCGAGAAGCCTAGAAAGGAATTTCAACCCATTTGCCTCTCGACATCTCAGCCCCGTAGGCAATACACGCGAGTACATCTTCTCGTTCAATGCCGGGGTATTCCTCCAGAATTGCTTCAATCGTCTCTCCAGCCGATAACAAATCAAGAATTAAAGACACCCAGATCCGGTGTCCACGGATGCAAGGCTTACCGAAACAAGTATTCGGATCGATTGAGATGCGGGACAGTAAATTATCATGAGCCATCGAGATTGCTCCTTTTTTATGCCCTTGGCTGCGATTCACACATTAGAGGAACAGATCCACAGGCACCTTAAAGCGTGCTGCTAAACGTTTGGCAATCGTTTTACTGATAACTCGTTTCCCTGTGAGAATTTCCGAGATACGGCTTTAAGGCGCACAATCGGCCAAGTCTTCCTGCTTGAGGCTGTGTTGGTCCATAAAGAATTCCAACATGTTACGAGGAGAGGCTTCGGGGATGGGAAAGCGCTCCTCTTCATAGGGAATAACCAAATCCCCCAAGTAGTTGAGCACTTCTGCAAGGGGGTGGCTTTCGTCACCTCCAATCACATCCACAATGGAATGAATAAGCGCAATAGCTCGGTCGTACTCTTCTTCGGTTCGTACTGAGGTAATACCAATTACTTCTCTGAAGGGCTTCCAGGCTTCCAGGATGGTCTGGGGTGCCGGTAACGCAGTTTGTGTCATAGCTCGTTTTTCCATTTAGGAAACAGTAGCCAGACCGCTATGACGCAGCAAAGGCTCGGTACTAGGCTCACGACCCCGGAATTCCTTGAATACTTCCATCGGGTGCTTACTGCCGCCCAGCGCTAGAACCGTATCCCGGAACAGTTGACCCGTGGCTGCGACGGCCTCTTCATCTTCCAACCCTGCATCTTCAAATGCAGCAAAAGCATCGGCACTCAGCACTTCCGCCCATTTATAGCTGTAGTAGCCCGCTGCATAGCCTCCTGCAAAGATATGCCCAAAGGAGCACAGGAAAGAATCTTCCGGTAAAGGATGCAAAACCGTAGTCGTTTGGGCAATCCGATTCCGCAATTCACGGACAGATTCAGGACCGCCTGGTTGGTAGCGATAATGGAGTTCCAGGTCTAAGAGGCTGAAATGGATCTGCCGGAGCATGGCACTCCCACTCATATAGTTCCGGGCTGCCAGGAGCTTTTGATAGTAATGCTCTGGGAGCGCTTCTCCTGTTTCGTAGTGCTTGCCTAAGCTAAGCAAAGTAGCCCGGTCGTAGCACCAGTTTTCCATAAACTGGCTGGGCAGTTCCACCGCATCCCATTCCACATTGTTAATACCAGCAACTCCGCTGTAGTCCACCTTAGTCAGCATGTGCTGTAGGCCATGACCAAATTCATGGAACAGCGTTTCCACTTCTCGGAAGTTCATCAGGCTGGGTTTACCGTCTACGGGAGGAGTTTGGTTACAGACCAAGTAGGCAACGGGCAAGCGGGTGGTGGTCACTCCCTCTTTGGTCGTTTGTCCACGGTTGATGCAGACATCCATCCAGGCTCCCCCACGTTTTTCGGCTGGACGGCTATAAGGGTCCAGATAGAAGTAGGCGATCGGTTGACCGGAAGTATCCGCTATTTGGAAATAACGGATATCCTTGTGCCAGATTGGTGCTTGACCATCTGCTGCACGTAGCGTTACGCCAAAGATACGTTGGGCAAGGTCAAATAAACCGTCTAAAACTTGAGTAAGAGGGAAATATGGTCGGAGTTCTTCATCATTAAAGGCAAACTTTTCTTCCCGCTGGCGCTCTGACCAAAACCCAACATCCCAGTGCATCAACTCATCCTGGAATCCCTTGGCTTTCGCAAACGCTTTCAATTCTTGCAACTCTTCGGTCGCTGCATCAAAGCTGGCAACTCTTAGTTCTTCCAACAGTTTTTCTACCGATTCCACGGAAGGGGCCATTTTGCTGGCGAGGCTCAGGGCAGCGTAATGAGTAAAACCGAGAAGATTGGCCTTTTCCTTACGCAGCGTCAAGATCCGATCAATCAACGGCGTATTGTCCCATTCTCCCGAAGCAGCACGGCTGATCAACGCCCGGTAGACCTTTTCTCGCAAATCCCGGCGCTTACTGTGCTGCAAAAAGGGGCCATAGCTGGGCGCATCCAGCGTAATCCGCCAAGGTCCTGCCTCTGGTGTTGCACTTTCTTCCCCCGCAGCGCGCGCAGTCTGAGCGGCCAAGCTGAGCAAACTGGGCGGTAAACCCTCCACTTCTTCTTGGGTCGTTAAGGTCATGCCAAAAGCTTTGGTAGCATCCAGGACATGATTGGAAAACTGGGTAGACAGTTCAGCTAGCTCCATTTGTATGGCATTAAATCGTTCTCGATCCTCACCAGACAAGCCAACCCCTGCAAGCTCCGCTTCCCGGATTGCTGCTTCTACCAGCCGTTTTTGAGCCTCATCCAGGGTTGCCCAGCAGTCTCCTTCTTGCATGGCTTTAAAGGCTTGATAAAGTGGCTTGCTCTGTCCCAATTTGTTGGCGAATTGGACCACTAAGGGTTCCATGGCTTGGTAGGCTTCCCGCAATTCTGGGCTATTCTTCACGCCCATCAGATGTCCTACGGCCCCCCAGCTCCAGCTCAATCGGTCTGTCAGACGCTCCAAAGGTTCCACCAATCCCTGCCAGGTAGGTATCACTTCTGCTTCCAGTTTGGTCAGTTCGCTATCCAATTCAGAAAGCAACTGGGTAATAGCCGGCACAACGTGGGCTGGGGTAATGGCATCAAAGGGAGGCAACCCTTGACCGATGAGTAAAGGATTTTCAAGACGGACCGCAGTGTTCATAAGGAGATTCTCTAAAGTAAATGCTCAAAGTGTAGGGGGTATATTTCGATGGTATCCGTTTTGTGCCCCCCACGACGACCCTTACCCTACAGCCTGTCTGCGCCTGTCCTGCAAATTCTATGAAACAATCTCCTGCCATGCTTCCCAAGGTTTTGTCTGGTACTAAGCAATATACGTTTCTCGGTCTAGTGAGCTGCATTGAGGACTCCTGAAAGCCTTATACAGAATCATTTCTGATGCACTTGATCCGAGCTGGAAAGGGCTATAGTGACATCCAATATCTTCGCAGCGACAGCAGCGTAACAACTCGTTGTAACAGGGACTATGTTAGACGGACGAATTCCTGATAGGGCTTGGCGTCATTACCATCCTTCCCAGAGAGAGTAACCCGACCTGGATAAAGAGGATGGAGCCACTTGGTATGGCTGCCCTTACCAAGATGCTCTGAAAAACCAGTTTTTTGAGCATAGTCTTTACACGAATTTTCTTCGGCAAATTCCTTAGGCAGCGATGTAGTGATTGCTAATGCACTTCGCATATCGGGGTTTTATCTGGTTATTTAAGGACTAGAAAATATGGCTCTGCTTACAACATGAATATAAAGAAAGATGATAAATTAAATTAATACATTCATGTAGTCTTTTAGTCTAAAAAAGTGTATTAAATTATTGAAACACTAACTATTGATAACTATAATTATTGGATAATATTAACCCTGTGGAGTTTATCAAATGGTCGTTGTTAAAGAGACGAAATCAGCTCAAAAAGCAGAGCTTTCCACCTCTGAGATAGAAAGTGATTCCAGAGCGGATACCTTAGAGCCTGTTGAGCCTCAGAAGAAAAAGCGTACCCCTAGACAGAAGAAGAGCGAGTCTGAACGGGCGATTGATGAAGTGAAAGCACTTGTAGCTCTAAAATTGAGTGTACAGAGAGGCCGCAAGGATGTGGCTAATGTTAAGCCTTTGCTCGAGAAGCTATTTTCAAACGAAGACATTTCGGAGGAAGAGGCCGAACAGCTATTGACTGAAATTGATAGTTTGGGCAATTACGTGAAGCTTAGGCAAGAATATCGTGCTGCCCGTGAGAAGGCTAGACCAACTCTCAAGATGTTCGAGGAAGCAGGTTTATCTGAAGACGATGCTCCGACTCTTCAGTAGTAAACAATGCCCCTAGTCTCTGGTGTGCTGGGGGTCCTAATAAAAAACCCGGCCGGCTGACAACCGGGACAAACGAATATACTCAGACTTCCTACTGGATACCCAGATTCATTTATCGAAGAATTTGGCATATGCGTTGGGCTAAACGGTGAACAACCTACTCAACTTGGATTGACTGATACAGATGTTTATGATGGTAAAGAGCAGTAACGACTAACTGTAATATCGCTGTCTAACATATCCCGGAGCCAAGCGAGACAATAGACTAAGATGGAAAAACCTCCATCCCACTTCGTATGAGCGAAACCGTCTACATCGAAACCAGCATTTTGGGCTATCTCACAGCCAGATCAACCAGGAACCTGATCTTGGCAGCAAACATAGAGGGTATTTTTTCAAGGGGTTTTAAGCAACAGAAGCGAATGACCTGTCAGCATTGAGAGTATTCGGCAGCAAAGAAGGAGCAGGTTTTCCCTGTCGCTTGGCTCGACAGGCCTCGGTCAGATAATTCA
>JBAUTA010000314.1:0-7509 GCA_049581985.1 Kovacikia sp. | reverse complement strand
GTGCAGAGGTTTCACCCCTGCGCCCCGTCCCCAATCTGCCCTGTTCGCTATTTAAATGGGTATAAACTGGTATAAAAAACTTAGGATCCCGGATTCAAGCAATGCCGCAACTTATAGGGGCGGGTTTTGAACCCAACTCATCGCCTGTCCAAAGATAGGGGCAAATCCGCTCCTACCCATTGAACCGTGCCCATGCCTCAAAAACTGCCTGGCAGAACCCTGGCAGAACCTTGGCAGAACCCTAGACTAGCTCCCCTAAAATCGTAAATCGGACATGGTTGATGGCAAGTTCACCGATCGAGACATCCACCGCATCATCGGCAGTCTTGAGTGTCTCGAAGGCAATTCCCTTACCAATTTCGGCATGGTACCAGGGTAGCCCCATGAAGAATCGGGTTGGGTAAGGTCCCCGTTCGATGATGTCATCCGGGTTGGACTCCATCGGCAACCAACCAAAGCCCGGCACGTAGAACTCTATCCAGACATGGTTATAGTCGGGTTCCAGTGGAATATCTCGCTGATTGGCTTTAGGTGGACATTTATAACGACCCACCGTGCGACAGGCAATCCCATTTAGCCGTGCTAATGCCAGTAGAACACCGACATACTCACCGCAGGACCCAATTCCCCGTTCCAGTACAACATCGGGGGTTTCAATTTTAGGGGTGAGGCTATAGGAAAGGCGATCGTAGACATAGTTGCGGATTTTAAGAATTTTTCGGAGTAGATTGGTTTCCGTTCCAATCGCTTCCCTTGCAGCCGCCTTAATTACAGGACTATCCATCGATAGTTGATCATCATCCACCAGGTATTGGGTTTGAAACTCCGGAGAGAGCGCTGGAATCCTATCCACATCATCTGGCGTAAACAAGTATTTGATGCCACGTACCTCTAGCAGCGCTTTCCAGCCAAACACATGCCGTTCGCTCGATTGCAGCCGATCGAATTTGAAGACCGCAACCCGCTGACCATCCACTATTTCCTCAATAAACGGTAACCCAATGGGCTCGACCTTCAGGACTTTCTGGCGATGGGTTTCCGTAGGTAAAGCAATGCGCCATTCAACATTCTTCAGGTCAACTTCCTCAAGCGGTAGCATTTCCTCCGCGTAGGACATTTCGACCAGAAAACCGTTAGAAAGGGCATACCGCTCCTTCGGATGGTAATAGATAGAAAGCGGATGGATAAAGGTACGATCGCGGTAGGTTAATTCAAACGATCCCTCCGGGTTATTCGGATTGTCCCGAATATAGGGTTCTTCCCCTGCATAGGAAACATAAAGAATGTCCTGCCCAGTTTGAGCACTTGGCCAAAAGGCAATCCCGGTAGGAAACTCAAAGGGGGTGAGGACGCAAAATTGCTGCTCCCCCGTTGCCCGATCGAGGCAGTAAACCGTTTGCTCCGTATGGTCACACACCCAAAGCTCTTCTCCCCGCACCGTCAGGTTTTCCGCTCCCACACCCGGCATGGGGAAGCGGGTAATTAAGCGCTGCGGATTGAACTCAAAGATGGAAATGTATCCCGCTCTCTGGCTGGCGATATAAATCGTGGACTGCCATACCCCAACCCCATCGACTTCATAGGGCATCGTGACGAAAAGCTGGGGTTGCAAATTCTTCAGAGTACAAAAATAAACGCTATTCTCGCGGGCAAACCAGATCCGCTCCCCCCCGATCGCTAACCCCTTAGCATCAATAAAGTCGTCTACATTGCGGGAATTGAGGATGGTGGTGTTATCCGTCGTCGGATCAACTCGCAGTAGATAACCTCGAATCGAATCAAGCGCAATTAAAGCCCCATCTAAAACCGCAATTCCCTGAATAGCATAGGCACCGAGGGGATAAACCGTGCGGGGGCGGGGATTTTGTCCAGAAGCAGGAGAAGACACAGAAGCGGGCATCTGGATTGAAGCTGGAGCGTGGTCAAGTTGCATGATCACAAAATCATTATCAGACTCTCAAATCATAAACAGAATTTTCCCGCTGCATCTGTATCCAAACAGATGCTAAGGAGTTTATGCCCATTTAAAGAATCAAGGTTGCAGATGGGGGTGGGGAGGCTTCGTCCCCAGTCAGGGGTTACCCCCCTATAGCCCGTTTTCATCTGTCGTGGTTGCTGTTAAATTGGGATTAAGAGTCCGCACGGTGTACATACGCCAGCTTAAAGGAGTTTGTCCGTAAATGCAGTATGTCTGGAGAAATATTAGCGCAATTGGGCCAAGGGGAGTGCCCAAAGAGAACTCAGAACGGCCCTCGCTGCCTGATTAATCGTGCCGAATCGCTTCTATGTCTTTGAGAATGGCCTCAGCTTTAGACCGATCTCCCGCTTTTTCATAGATCGCCAGCGCTTGTTTAAAGGATGCTCTCGCTTCTGAGTAATATCTCTGTTTGGCATAAACCGAGCCAATATTCCGAAAAATTTCTCCTTCGATCGAGCGATCGCCGACCCCCTGAACGATTTCCAAGGCCCTGTTGTAATTGTCGAGTGCCCGTTGATAGTTTCCTTGAAGGGCATAAACAACACCCAGGTTGTGTCGTGCCGTTCCCTGATTCAGGCGATCGCCTAACTCCTGGTAAATTGCTAACGCTTGCTGATAGCTCGTCAGAGCCGTTCCATAGGACTTCAAGTCAATCTGGATCCCCGCTATCTTGTTCAGCGTTGCGGCTTCAGCCGAGCGATCGCGGAGCCGTTGGCTCATTTTCAAAGCTTGCTGATAAAACTCCAGGGCTTTTAAGTACTGCTTGACCTGTGGACTTTTGATGGCCAGATCTTGCCCCACGGGTGACGCCGCAACAACTGCACCATAAAGGTTGCTTCCAGCTTGGCGCACGGGTTCCGTCAGTTTTGGCTCAAGCGCGAGTGTCCGATGAAGAAATGCAAGGTTGCTTAGGGCCGTCACTGTCTCCGGAGAATCGCCTAAGGATTTACTGGCTGCCAGCGCTTGTTGATAAAGCCCCAGGGCTTTCTGGTAGTCTCCCTGATCAAAATAAATTCCCCCCAGGGTGTTGAGTGCCATACTTTCGGCCCGCCGATCGCCAATCTGCTGCCAGATTTTCAGCGCTGCCTGGTAATAGTCCAGGGCTTTTCCATACCAGTCAGCACTTTTCTGAGTCTGCGTTTCTTGCTGTCCCGCCCTGCGGCAAACAAACCCAATATTTTTCAGGGTATTTGCCTGCCCGCGCAAGTCGCCAACCTCCCGCCGCGCCGTCAAAGCCGCCTGGTAAAATTCCAGCGCTTTGGCAAAATCTCCCTGGTTGAAGTACACACCACCAATATTGTTGAGGGTTGTCCCTTCGCCAACCCGATCGCGCACCTGACGACGCACGTCCAGAGCTTGGGTGTAATATTCCAGCGCTGGCTTGCTCTGGTTTTGCTCGTCGTAAACCGCGCCCAGATTGTTGAGCGTTGTCCCGCTTCGGAGCCAGACCTCGCCCGGACTGCCAATTTGCCTGTAGGTTGCCAAGGCTTGATTGTAAAACTCAATCGCTTTAGCGGCCTGCCCCAGGCTGTAGTAGGCCTCACCGATCCCGTTAAGGGTTTTCCCTGCCCCTAGGCGATCGTCCAGCGAGCGGTAAATCGCCAGTGCCCCCTGGTACGAGGTGATCGCCTGCGAAGGTTGCCTCAGGCTGTTGTAACTTAGCCCCTGCCAGAACAAAGCATTGCCTTCGCCGGGACGATCGCCCGCCTGTTTAGACAGTTTTTCCGCCTGCTGAAATTTTGTCAGGGCTGCCTGCGGTTGAGCCTGCTGGAATAGCTGTTGACCTTCCTGCAGCGATCGCTGACCTGATAGTTGCGGGGGGTGACCCGCCACGCCAGAGTTTTGGGTTGACTGCGCCAGCGTCAATTGTGCGGCATCAGGAATCTCTGACTGGGCTTTCCCAACGGGTTGAAATAGGGGAAAGAGCACCAGACAAGTTAGCGTCAGCCAGGGAATCGGTTGCTTGATAGACAACCCATTAAGAAATCGCCAGGAACCCAGATCAGTCATGGAACCATCCCTCTAGTGCTAGCGCAGCACCTGTATTTATTACTCCATACAGAACTTTTTCGCCACAGCCGGATAACTTGGAAAAGTTCAGTCGGGGGTCTAGATCTTCTCTAGATCTTCTAGTTAGCAAGTTTCTGGTTATGATCCGGGAAAGTTTTGAAAGAATTTACAGCAGCTTAGTCAAGTTTCTCCCATTTTAAAGACCTGTTAATCTATTGACAGACCTAAAATAGAGAGCAGGCTATGGATTTGCTGGAGTATCAGGCAAAGTCGTTGTTTAGTGAAATGGGCATTCCAGTGCTCCCTTCCCAGCGAATTGACCGTCCGAAGGATTTGAAGGGGCTAAATATTCCCTATCCAGTAGTGCTTAAATCCCAGGTCTATATTGGGGGGCGGGGCAGAGTCGGGGGTGTCCGGTTTGTGGAGAATACGATTGATGCCGTGGCGGCTGCCCAAACCATTTTTAACCTGTCCATTATGGGGGAATACCCCAGAGCGCTATTGGCAGAAGCAAAATACGATGCCGATCGCGAATTTTATCTGGCCGTCATTCTCAATCGCTCCATTCGCCGCCCGGTTTTATTGGGGTCGCAACGGGGCGGCATGGATGTGCAGGCGGAAATCGACCAGATGCAGCATGTCATCGTCGATCAGGAATTCTCTCCCTACTATGCCCGTCGATTAGCCCTTAAGATGGGGCTGCAAGGGGAATTGATGGGTTCTGTTAGCTCAATTCTGGAAAAGATGTACCAACTCTTTGTTCGAAAAGATTTGGATCTGATAGAGATTAATCCCTTAGGCGTCAGTCCTGGTGGCGAAGTCATGGCCCTGGATGGCAAAGTCACCGTCAATGATGACGCCCTCGCCCGGCACACTGATCTGGCAGCCTTGCTAAACATTTCTAGTCGCAACCAGCCCAACCCATCAGACAAGCTGCCTGTGACGATGGAATCCGATGGTCAAATTGGGATTTTGTGTAACGGAGCTGGTTTAACCATGGCAACAATGGATCTCATCTCCCAGGCTGGAGGAAAACCTGCCAGCTTTTTGAATATTGGAGGGGAAACCCAGTGGAATTCGTCTCCCCATATCCTGCGTGAGCGGTTAGAGAAAGGGCTGGAGTTGATGGCTCAAACGAAGCAGGTGCGCGTGTTGCTCGTCAATTTAGTCAGCAGTTTGATTCCCTGTGACGATATTGCTCAGGTAATTGTTAATTTCCTGCAACGCCGGGTGCGTGAGCCACGGGGGGTAAGCGAAATCCGGCCTGACACCCTGATTACCCATACGCTCCGTATTCCTCAGATGGTCGTTCGGCTAGTGGGCAGTCAGTGTGAGCAGGCAAAAGATCAACTGGTCGCCAACCGCGTCCCGATCATGGATAGTTTAGATGAAGCGGTGACCCAAACCGTGTCGCTGGCAAAGTCGATCGCGAGAAGTTCTTAAATGGGGTAAGGCGTAGAAAGTAGGCGTTCGGCCAATAGCTTCCATCAATAGCTTCGATAAATAACTTCGATAAATAGCTTCGATAAATAGCCTCGGCAAATCCAGCGTTATGTTACCTGATTAGCAGTACGATTGCTGCTTTTCCCCCATGCTAGTAATTTGCCTCTTATATTGATTAGATTGATTAGTTAAAGGGTTTGCATTTGAAATTGCAGATTTTATAATACCAGTTTGAAAAGTAAATACGACAGATGGAACCGGGGTGCAGGGCCAGAGCCTTTGCCTGGGGCTGGGGGCGGAATGATCGGGGCGGAATGATCTGAAGGGGAATCCTAACTAAAATGGCAGTTCTATATCAGGGGGTTAAAAGAGAGTACATTATGAACTTTACACTGGATAGTAAGGTCCTTGTGCAGGGAATTGCAAACCCCCTTGGTTTGACCTATGCCCCTCTAATGAAAGCCTATGGCACCAATGTTGTTGCGGGGGTAAGTCCGGGGCATGGCGGAAAAACCCTCTATGAAATCCCCGTGTTTGATCTGGTCGAAACGGCTGTCAACACCATGGGGGCGATCGACACCACCGTAATTTTTACCCAACCCTATGGGGCGTTGGATGCAGCCCTGGAAGCGATCGCCTCAGGTATCCGGCAGATTATTCTGATTACCGATGGCATACCGCCCCTGGATATGGTCAGTTTGCTGCGAAAAGCCGAAGCGACCGAAACCCTTGTGGTTGGTCCCAACAGTCTGGGTGTGATTATTCCGGGGCAGGTATTGCTGGGCATTCACCCTGGCGAATTTTATACCGTAGGTTCAGTCGGGCTGATCAGTCGTAGCGGCACGCTGACCTACGAAATTGCCCTGGAATTGACGAAGGCAGGCTTGGGGCAATCGATCGGAGTTAGCATTGGCGGCGATGCGATCGTCGGTTCCTCCTTTCCCCAGTGGTTGCAGATTCTTGACGAAGACGAGAATACAGAAGTGATTGTCCTGGTTGGGGAAATCGGCGGAGACAGTGAAGAAGCTGCCGCCCACTATATTGCAGAGGCGATTGATAAGCCTGTCATTGCCTACGTTGCTGGTCGCATCGCCCCTAGAGGCAGGCGGATGGGGCACGCCGGTGCGATCGTAGATTCCCAAATTGCCGAGCTGGGTACCGACATTGGGACTGCGGACAGTAAAATTAATGCCTTTGAACGCGCTAAAATTCTTGTTGCCGATCGTCCTTCCCAGATCCCAACGTTGGTGAAGCAAGTGCTGAAACCAACAGCGAAAAAGGCTTAAGAATTTCCCATGGCAGAGACTCCCCCTCCCCACACCCCCCGCAAAGGTAGTAAAACTGAGCATACCCTAGCCCTCCCCGATCGCCAGATTCGTTACACGGCCTCAGCCGAATGGCAAACCCTGTTTGAGCAGGAAAAGCCCGTCGCCGAGATGTTTCACGTCGCGTATCTGGCTGAGGTTGGAAATGTCGCCCAACGCCCCCTCACCTTTGTCTTTAACGGAGGTCCGGGAGCCGCTTCAGCCTATTTACATATGGGCGCTTTGGGTCCCCAGCGCGTTTACTTTGGGGCCAACGGCAGTTTACCCAAACCTCCCGTGCGGGTTGTGAACAATACCGAAAGCTGGTTGAGCTTTACGGATTTGGTGTTTATTGATCCGATTGGCACAGGCTTTAGCCGCAGCCTGCCACCCAACAAAGATGGCCAAAAGGAATCGGGTGAAAAAAAGGCGAATGAGAAAGAAGTCCCTAAGGAGACAGCATTTTGGGAAGTGGAGCGGGACTTGAACGCCTTAGGAGAATTCATCCAACGCTTCCTCTCCCGGCAAAAGCGCTGGCTATCCCCTATTTTTATTGCTGGGGAGAGTTACGGAGGCTTTCGGGTCGCCAAACTTGCACGCAAATTGCAGCAGGACTTTGGTATTGGTCTATCGGGTGCCGTTCTGATCTCTCCCGCCTTAGAATTTAGTTTTCTATACGGTAATGACTACAACCTCACCCCCTGGGTCACAGTTGTTCCCTCCTACGCCGCCGCCGCCGCCCACCACGATCGGGCCCGCTGGGCCGGAGAACCT
>JBAUTA010000313.1:0-2967 GCA_049581985.1 Kovacikia sp. | reverse complement strand
CTCTCAATCCAAATAGGATCGCTATAGCTTTGGTGTTGCTGAATCCTGGAATGAAATTAGGGCTGAAGGCTTGGATTCGTTCTAACTCATTCCACTTTTAACCTACCAGCATCCTACTTGCTATGTTCTGCTTGTCCCTGCTCCTGCTTGCTGAGTCCATCGCCTGTTGCCTGGGCGATCGTTAGCATGGGAGCATTTATCATCGCTTCTATCAATTTCTCTTGCATGACAGGTTTGAATTCCTCTGATAGGTCATCGCAGAGAGCATTTACCAAGAGAAATCGATTTGTTCGCTCCAGACAAATATGATAGGCTGCCAATTGACGCGATGCGCGGGCATATAGATAAAAGTTAATCCCTGCAATGACTTCCACCAAGACGCCAGCAATCAGACTGAGGCTAGGGGATGCTGAGGCAGGTTGTACCGTTTGAGTGGTGGCCTGTGGGGTTTGCGGCTTCCCTGAAGCTACCATTGTCCAACAAACTGCTCCCATGAAAAATCCAGCAGCCACTACGGATGCAGTGAGGGCAGAGATAAAACTCCATTTTGCTTGTTGCAATACATCGCTGTAGTAGTTCTCAATCAACTTATTGAGTGCAGCACCAAACGTAGCAGCAGATGTGGCTTCTGCCATTTCATCGCAAGCCTTACGTTTGGCTGAATGCGATCCGGAGGCAAAGTCTGATTTTTCTCCAGGATACAAATTGAGACTAACACCATGTGAACCAATTCGGCCCTTGGTGGCGACAGAATTATCTGAAACAGTTCGTTCCATTGTTGTTAATTTGTTGTGAAATAAAATAGATGGGTGATTGGTCCAGCGATCGGGAAAGGAATTCACATAAGGCAGGTCTCCTGTGAATGAGGTAACGCAGGATGTGTTGCCCCCCATATCAAACTCTATATAGTAGTCCTAAATCAGTTGTGAGTTTGAGAGGCTTTGTCAGAAGGGACTTCACTGGAATCCTTTCTGACAATCCAAATAGAATCCCTATAATCTGCAAACGGGTATCAATGCAGTATTGGATTGCAGAATCGAGCGTTGTGTGAATTTGGGCTCTCCTTCAGAGGCCCGTATCCGTCACTTTAGCAAAGCGCTCAGAGAATAAAAGTACCCTTGCGGGTATCATCGAGATTCATCACAACGATGGCTAAACCGGGGTTCGATGGCAAAAACTATCGGAGTGAGTATGCTTCGACTTTGCTCAGCACCCGGACAGTTGTGGGTTGAACGGAGTCGAAACCCACCCACAAATGGCAGATCTCCTGTTGCCGGGTCATACCCCCATCAATGACAACTTATCAAATCCCTGTCTGAAAAAGCTTCTGAACCCTGGTCAAGCTGCTGCTTTATTGAACTTCGGAACGTAGGGCTTTTCATGCCTAAACCCCCAAATCAAACTTTGATTTGGGGGTTAACTCGATAGGATAGGGTGCGATTAAGTGGCTGGGCGTCATTAAACTAAAGAGGCCGGCGGGGGTGGAGGGGATGAAACGCCCTGCCTGGGGGCGCGGCCCCCAAATCCCTTCTTACAATTAATCAGGCCGATCGATAGCTGGTCTAAATTGCTTACGAACAAAGGGAGTTAATGAAAGCACTTTCCCTGACGGGAAAGACTTTCACAATCCAAATAGGATCGCTATGCTTAGGTGATTTCCGAAAAACAAAGTACCAAAGATGATGATGACTCGTTGCCAAGCTAGAGCTTGGCAACCAGAATGCTTGGGATATTTTTCCTGGAAATCGCCTTAGTAGCTGATACCGCGATATTTACGACGGTGGGCGGTAGCAGTCGGAACCGTTGTCTGAACTGTGATGAATTCTACACCACGATACTTGCCAACCACAGGAGCCGGAACTGTGTTCGAGAGAGTAGGGGCTTCAGCGTTGTATGAGATACCGCGATAGGTCAGTTGCATGGTGATTTCTCCGTGTGTAAAGGTTGCAAGTCAGTAGATAAGAGATCGCAGATAAGAGATTACTCAGGCCATTCCAGGAATCTGATAGCGCCAGTTCACCGCTTGAGGGTTGAGAAGGGTTCGGGGAAGTGGGGTAGAAGTGAGCGATTCCGTCACTTCACCGGGCACCTGATGACGCCAATTAATCGCACGGGGACGGATAAACCGAGGGGGGGTGGCTGTGTAGGTGTAGGTATGGCCATTGTAAAAAAGTTCCATAATTACCTCTTGGAGGCGAAGGGTGGTTAAGTTTGCTATTAAATGCTTCAGCCGGAGGCAAAAGGATTACAGATGGATCAATGTGATCTTCCCGTTGTCTACCTGTGATAGCTATCACGTCGGGCAGGAAACATACCTCGCCAGGAAAACTTATTGAGGGGAACCCTGAATCTAGATATCATGGAAGTATATCGCCGTAGTCCTATGAGCTAGGACAGGGTGCAGGGGTGAAACCTCTGGCTGGGGGCAGCGCCCCCACTCCCCCTTCAATCCTCTGTCCTGCTCAAACTGGCGATAGCTGTAGATTCAAAAATTCGGAGGGTGATTGCGATGAATCGGTCTGAAAGAAAAACAATCATTCGTGAACTGCGCCACCAACTTTACTACACGAGCCCTGGCCCAGAACGGGAAGAGGTGCGCCGCCAATTAGATTTCTGGCTCTATTACAACCCTACGATCCAGAAGTGATCAATCGCTGGGTGACATTAAACCAAAGATGAATGGCACTGAATTAAGGCTGCTGGTCACTGCCCACCCTACGGCACATCAAGGGTTTTAGCGATCCAAAAATGCTTGCGTCAGTGACATTAAACTAAAGATGGTTTTCGCGGTGGAGGGGATGGAACTCTTTACCTGAGAGCGACTTGGTTGGCTGACAAATTTTTCTGCGATCGCCTGCCCCGCCCTGCACTAAGTAGGTAGCTCTAATTAATTGTAAGAAGGGGGAGTGGGGGCTGCGCCCCCAGGCAGGGGGTTCCACCCCCTCCACCCCCAAACTCATCTTTTAT
>JBAUTA010000312.1:0-6074 GCA_049581985.1 Kovacikia sp. | reverse complement strand
CCAAAATAATAAGAATGACGACTCCAGCTAGCCCGATACTGCCGATCCAGCGACGAGGCAAGGGACTGCGCCAGAGCAACACGGCAAACCCTATGAATCCCAGCAGCACAGCTCCCAACCATCCCCCGCGGGAACTGGTGGTATAGAGATCAACCAGGCCCACACCCACCCCACCCCACCAGAGCCAACGCCACCACCCTGTCTGCACCAGTCCTAACCCTAACAGCAGCGGCAATGACAGAATCAGATAGCCTGCGACATAGTTCTGATGCCCGATCGGAAACCCATTCCGGAGTTCGATGTTGGAAAAATCAAAGGGCAGGTGAACGCCATACTGCTGAAACCCCTGGAGACGGGAAAGTTCTGGCCATAGAATTTGGCTAACCCAGAGCAACAAACTGAGGCAAATAAACCCCAGATTGAGAACCCCCTGAGTTGTCAATAGCCAGGAGCGTCGCTGAGGTGTGGCGAGCCAGGTATTCAGCGCATACAGCGCAGCCAGGTAGCAAAACGCAGCCCAACTGTACCAGCGAGCCTGGTTAGGAAATGGAGCAACCAGGGTTGAAATCACCAGTCCCAGCACCAGTAGCCCAACCATCCAGTCCAGCCTGTTGCCCAGCCAGCATAAGCGTTGTTGCCACCCGAATCCGAGCAGCCACAGCAGGGGACAAAATAACCCTACCTGCCAAAACAACACCCAGGGCCACTGAACCATCGCACTATTACTATCCGGTAACAGCGTCAACAGAAGGTAAAAAGCAAAGGTCAATAAACCCAGAAGATTTCCCTGAGAGGAGTTTTGAGGTTTGAGCTTTAAGGTTTGGGGTTCAAACTCTGGACTGGTCATTTTAGCCTTGTAGAACTAAGGAAACTCCCTGCACACCTGCCCTTCGTTTTGCTTTAATACGCTCCTTTCCCAAAAAGAACGATTTTGCAGGTTTCCAGCAGAATTTCCAGATCCAGGTTCAGGGACCAATTATCAATGTAGTACAGGTCTAGTCGGGCGGCATCGCTAAAGACATCGATTTCAGACCGTCCCGCAATCTGCCATAGGCCGGTAATGCCCGGAAGCACCTGATGGCGAGTGTGGTGCCAGGGGTCAAATCGCTCCACATCTCGCAACGGCAAGGGGCGCGGACCCACCAGGCTCATTTGCCCCAGCAGCACATTAAATAGTTGGGGAAGTTCATCAATGCTGGTGCGACGAAGAAATCGCCCCATCGGCGTAATCCTGGGGTCATGTTTGATTTTAAACATGACCCCGTCCCCAGATTCGTTTTGGTGCTCCAGATCTGGCTGGAGGGCAGCGGCATCCGGCACCATGGTCCGGAACTTCCACATCTGAAAAACCTTGCCGTGGAGTCCCATGCGCTCCTGACAGAAGAATATGGGACCGGGAGAGACAAGTTTAAGGGCGATCGCCACTCCCAGAAACAACGGCGATAGCCCAATTAACCCAACGCAGGCCCCCACAAAATCCATCACCCGCTTCAGGTGGTAGTCCCAGCCATTTAGAAAGGGAACTTCCAGACGTAAAGTCGGCAATCCAGCAATGACTTCGGGAACTCCCCGGCGATGCAGCACCTCCAGGCTAGACGGCACCAACCGAAGCATAATGTCTGCCCGTCGCAGTTGCCAGTAAAGACCGGAAGCAAGTTCAGTTTGGGGTAAATTTTCTGCCAGCACTTCTTTTGCAGGAGAAGCCAGAATTGCCTGAATTGTAGCGGGACTGCTGGCAGCAGAAGCCAATGCCGATCCAACCACTTGATAGCGAGAGCGCCGTTTCAGTAGCTGCATCAAAATGGTAAGTCGTTCTGCGGGCGCAATTAGAAAAACTGGAATCCGCGATTGGTTTTGCTCAAACCGTTTGAGAACTAAACCCGCTCCCAGTCGAAAACTGATGACCAACACCACACTACTAAACCAGGCGGTGAAGAACAGCGATCGGGGGACATCCAGCTTCGGGTCGTAAAAATAGCTGACCACCAGAGACAGCAAATAAACCAGGCTAACGAGTTTGCCCGATCGCAGATAGTTTTTCCATTGGGTAGACGATCCGTAAAGACTGTTGCAGGTGAATAGGATTAAGGTAACAACCGCGAATACCCAAAATAGGCTGGGTAGCCCCAGCCAAACAAACCAATCAAGTTGGGCGGGAATCGGCGAATAGAATCGGTTCAGATGTTTGGCAATATGCCAGGCCAAACCCAAGGCTAAAACATCACTCAGAAGCAGGATCACGATTCGATGCCACTGTTCAGTCAATACCCTGGAAACAGAAAATTGCTTGGGGGCACGGATGTCAGTGGCTCGTCTGTAGGCTTCACCCGAAAAACCATCCATAGGATCAGCAGGCAACGAAAGGGCAACTTGAGGAGCGTATTCAGCCTCAGTATTCCGCAAATAGGTGGAAAAACTGACTCTTGGTTGCAAGAATTTTGCAAAAGACAGGCGGGATGGGAGGGCTTGTTAGCGCTCTCCCTTACTTCTTTCCTGCACTTCTTTCCTGCCTTTCTCCCGCCCTCTTGAGTTTTAACAATTGCAGGCCAAACAAAATTACGAAGGCTGGATTATTAACTAAGTAGCGTTGCCACAGACGGCGTGGCTCCATAGCAAAACGGTAGAGCCATTCCAGTCCCCAGGCCATCATCCAGCGAGGTGCTTGGGAGACATCCCCGCTATGAAAGCTGAAGGCTGCTCCCACGCCGATCATGACGGCTCGCAGGTTGCCCTGTTGCCGAGCCATCCATTCTTCCTGTTTGGGACATCCTAACCCAACTAGCACAACCGGGGCACCGGAGGCATGAATCCGTTCAATATCTTCGGTTTCTTCGTCTAAAGTCAGGGGCCGAAAGGGGGGAGCGTGGCTACCGGCGATCGCCAATCCCGGAAACCGCTGGCCTAAATTGTGCTGAAGATTTTCCAGCATTGCCCTGGTTCCGCCATACAGGTAAATTGGCAGGCCGCAACGAGCCGCCCGATCGCACCAGGCCAGCATCAGATCAGGACCGTAAACCCGTGGTTGCTGCTTTATGCCCAACTGGCGCAATCCCCAAACGAGGGGCATTCCATCCGGAGTGACCAGGGTAGCCCGGTTCACCACCTGTTGAAAGGATGGGTTCCGATACGCGGTCATCACCACATGCACATTCGCCGCCACGATATAGCAGGAGGTTTTGGCTGCTGCCCAGGACTGAATGCGATCGCAAGCATCCTCATAGCTCGTTGCATCAATACGAGTCCCTAAAATGAGGCGAGATGGCAGATCTGACATGAAATGAGGGTAGGCGGAACCGGAGCAGGAGAAAAGGGGATTATCCTTGCTGCGCCTGCCGATGCTCTCGCATGGTTTGCACAAATCGGTCGAACAGATAGTCAGAATCGTGGGGGCCGGGACTGGCTTCCGGGTGATACTGCACGGAAAACATCGGTAACGACTTGTGGCGGAGTCCGGCAACAGTGCGATCGTTGAGGTTGAGGTGAGTCACTTCCACATTTGCGTCGGGCAAGGAATCTGCATCAAGCGCAAAACCATGGTTCTGGCTGGTAATTTCCACTTCTGGATGGAGCCCACAGGGCTGATTCAACCCCCGATGGCCAAACTTCAGTTTAAAGGTTTCCGCTCCCAGCGACAGCCCCAAAATTTGGTGCCCCATGCAAATTCCAAACATCGGCTTCTGGCTGGTTAACAATGCCTTCGTGGTCGCTATCCCGTCAACATTAGCGGCGGGGTCCCCAGGGCCATTGGACAGAAAAATGCCGTCTGGATTGTGCTTGAGAATTTCCTCCGGTGGGGTATTGGCAGGAACCACAATCACACGACAGCCGTAGCTCACAAGCCGCCGCAAAATATTACGCTTAATCCCAAAGTCGATCGCCACCACGGTGAAAGGTGCTTCCCCTGTGCCATTGCCAGGAGACCCATATTGCCAGGTGGGATTGGTTGTATCGGACCACTCATAGGTCTGATCGGTGGTGACCTCCCGTACCAGATTTAACCCTGCCATGCTGGGGGCATCCTGTACCTGTCCGAGCAACTCGGCGGGATCCAAAACTTCGGTCGAAATGGCACCGTTCATGGCCCCAGTAGAACGGATTTTACGGGTCAGGGCACGGGTATCAATCCCATAGATTGCCAGAATATGATGGTGTTTCAGATAATCTGGAAGAGATTGGGTTGCCCGCCAGTTGCTTGGCTTGTAGCAAATGTTACGAGCGATCGCCCCCCGGATCTGAGGGCGGTCCGATTCCTCATCCTCCGGGTTAACTCCGGTATTCCCCAGTTCTGGATAGGTAAACGTAATAATCTGTCCCAGGTAACTGGGGTCGGTCAAAACTTCCTGATACCCTGTCATACCCGTGTTGAACACGACCTCTCCGATCGCGGTGCCTGTTGCCCCAAATGACCAACCGGGGTAGGAAGTTCCATCTGCTAGAACAAGGAGTGCTGGTTGAGAGGAAGAGGGGTCCATAGGGGGTTTTCTAACTTACAGACTAACTATACAGACGCTATATTATTGCACGTGCCCTTCTATGGGAAGAGTAACCAGTGAACAGTAGAGCTTAAATCAGGGTATAGCAACCTGAAGGCGGCTATTGCGCCCTGGTTTCGACCCCTGGCAGATTGACAGCTTATACCAAGCCAAAAAGAAGGCATGACCGATAGAAGCCCCCACCGCCCCATCTGCAAGCCCTACTTTTTTAAATGGGATTACTGAAGAAAATTCACTAACTGTTCTAGCTTGCTCCAGGCTGCCCCACTGGCGATAATTTCCCTGGCAATAGAGATTTCTTCGCGATAGGGCTGATCCGATCGGGCAGGACTTCCTACATGAATTGCCAGGGCCGCATTAAGGGCAACGACTTCCTGTTGTGCCTGCGTCCCTTTGCCCTGCAAGACAGACTTCAAAATTCCGGCATTGTGAAGCACGTCGCCTCCTGCAATCTCACTTAAGGGTGCAGGCTTCAGTCCCAGTTCCGCTGGGTTCAAACTAGTCAAACAGACCTGTTGATTAGACAACACTGCCAGGTCGGTTAGATCTCCTAGTCCAGCTTCATCCAGATTTTCTCGCCCGTGTAAGACGATCGCGCGCTCCGTTCCAAGCTGACTGAGGGCCTCAGCAATGGTTTCTAACAGGGCAACATCAAACACTCCGATTACCTGTCCTGTTGGACGCATCGGATTGAGCAAAGGACCTAGCAGATTGAACACCGTTCGCACCTTAAGCATGCGACGCATCGGAGCCACAACCTTTAATGCCGGATGCCAGCCCGGTGCAAACAAAAAGGTGATGCCAACTTCCTGAACTGCCGCCTGAATCTTTTCAGCTGGGGCTGCCAGGTTTACGCCTAAGGCTTCCAAAACGTCTGCTGAGCCAACTTTGCTGGAGGCAGAACGGTTACCATGTTTGGCCACCGGAATGCCCGCCGCCGCTGCAATAAAAGCAACCGCTGTAGAAATATTAAACGTTCCGGCCCCATCGCCACCCGTACCGCAGGTGTCGATCAGGGGATGGCAGCCGGGAGCATCGGATGGGGGAAGGGGAGAAGCCTGGCTTTGTAACACTTGAGCCATGCCGACCAGTTCTAAGGCAGAAATTCCCTTCATCTGTAATGCTGTAAGAATCGCTCCAGACAGCACTGGTGGAACGGTTCCGCTTAACCAACCCTGCATCAAGTGAGCTGCTTGTGGGGGAGAAAGGGATTGGCGATCAAGAAGCTGTTGCAAAAAACCGGACCAGATTGCCGGATCGTCCAGTGGAAGAGTAGAGTTTTCTCCACTATTTCCCCGATCAGGATGACTACTATGAATGGTGTGAGCTTGTACCACAGATAAAGCAAAGGGATATCAGGTTATTGATCAGCATCCTACTAAGAAATCTGTAGTCAGAGCAATCAACCCTTCTCGGTTCAGTCGGTAGGTGTAATGAAATTAAAGATGGCACGGGTTGAATAGCAGCCCGATTGGCGGCAGAAGCCGAGAGAGGGAACGTGTCGAGAGAACGTGTCAGGGTGAATTTTTTGTCACTCGTATGGAATTGTGTGCATCAACTTGCATCAACTGGGAATAACTA
>JBAUTA010000311.1:0-3995 GCA_049581985.1 Kovacikia sp. | reverse complement strand
GGAAGAGCAAACGGTTCAAGTTCCCTATATTGATGTTGATGTACCTGGAGCAAAGCGCCAAGAGCGCACTATCACGGCTGAAGTTGAAGTCCCTTCAGGGGGCTACAATCTTGACATTCAGAATGTTTATGCAGTTAATAATGAGTTATGGGTCGTTTCCCGTCTCGAAGAAACAAATCCAAATGCACCAAAAGCTGCAACACGGGCTTCTGATCGCATTGTGATTAATGCTCCTGATATACCCGTGCGTCATTACATTATTGGGAAACGTCCAAGCGGAGTGTTTAATGAACAATATGAGTTTGTTGGCAACCGACAGCAGATTCTGCCTCAGTTGGAAGCTGGGCGACAGTTATATGAAAGCAAAGCGACAAGCTAAACTTTGTTGATTGGACAACTAACCTCCACTTCATAGCAGTTGTCACAGCAATGAGTCCCAATCCATAGTGAGGTACAGTAGGGCACGCAGATCCTCACTGTACCTCACCTGTTTGAAAAGGGCTATAGCAGTTGTCACAGCAATGAGTGTGGCGTGGGAGGATGTCAAAAGGAGCAGTGATACCAATTCTTAAAACTATCGCTATAGATAACTCCCCCTCCGCCTCCGGCACCTCCCCTTGGCAAGGGGAGGACGGGTGGGGTTCGATGTGTAGCCTGATTCAAGAGATTTGATATGACTAAACAATCTACAAATAACTAAGAACTGCTACCGGACAGTCTGCCTGACTTAAAATGGCATCAACTCGGTGACCAAAGAATACCCGTCCGGTAATCATGCGAATATTACTGCCCAAAATAATTAGGTCCACTTGCTGATGGCGGGCAAAGTTAAGAATTTCTTGCTCTGGGCTTGTTCCTTTTAGGACTTTAAATTGAACGTTAGCACCTAAAGTACGGGCAACTTCAGCCTGGTATTCAACAATCTGTTGGGCAATTTCTATAATGGGGTCCAGGGTGCATTGATCATAAAGAAAGTACTCAACCTGAGGCAGATTAATAACATGCACCAAGGTCAATAATGCTTGAGTCTGGGCGGCGATCGTACTAGCCACTTCCACCGCATTTTTGCTCGACTCTGATCCGATCGTAGGAACCAAAATGTGCCGGATCGGTTGAGTCGTAATAGCGCAAACCTCCCCTTTGGGAACAGGCAGATGAGATTTGACAACCAGAGTCGCACAGGGGGCTTCTTGAACCACCCGATCCACCAGCAAATTAAACAGCGCACCGCTGGATCGTTGTCCCTCGCTGGCTCCCAACACAATCAACTGATAGCCCTTACTGGCTTCTCTTAAGATCACCTCTGCCTTATTGCGTCCTGACTCTACTTTGGTTTGGATCGTGGCATTCTCAGGTAGGGCCATTGCTTCAACAACTGCCTTAAGTGCAGCATCAGCGTTATCTCTAATTAAAGATGTGGCTGAGGCTGGTTGATTAGAAGGCTTCTTGTTACCTAATGCAAACAGAGCGGTAATTTCAATCTCATTTTGATGCGCTAAATGATTGACTAACTGGGCTGCCAACTGGACATTAGGACCGCCGCTGGTAGGGATCAGAACTCGACGCACATTTTTAATAAAACTGCGGCTTGCGTATTCTTCTTGCTGGAGTCGGTAGGCTTCTTCTGCCCCGATCTCAACTTTTGCAAGGGTCCAGCGGAGTAGGGGCGGTGCCATCAAAGAGGTGACGATCGCCACCATGACAATAATTGAATACATTTGTTGGTTCAAAACGCCCAGAGATAGACCAATCGTCGCAACAATAATTTCCATTGCGCCCCTGGCATTCATCCCCGATCCCATGGCCATGCTTTCCCAGTGGGTCAATCCGCCCAGCCTTGAACCCACGTAAGCCCCAACAAATTTGCCAACACAGGCAACCAGCAGCACGATAATTCCAATTACAAACGTTTCAGGAACCAGCAGTTGCAACAGGTTGACCTTTAACCCCGCTGCGGCAAAGAAAATCGGTGCTAAAAAACCTGCTGTTATCACCTCTAAGGTGCGCCCAGCATCACGGTTAAAGCGGCGCGACTGCCCCGCCAAAATGCCAAAGACGAATGCTCCCAGGGCGGCTTCTATCCCCAGGAAATGGGTGAGCGCTGCTGCTGCAAAGGCAAGAATCAGGACGATCGATAAACTTGCCGTTGCTCCCCCAATATGATTATCAACCCAGCGCAAAATCAGATCAACAACGGTGCGCCCAATGGTGAAGGCGATCGTCAAAAACAGCACGGCTCCTAACACAGACTTGAAAGCAGTCGATAAGTCAAACTTACCGCTGCTGGCTAAACCAGACACAACAGACAGCAAAATCCATCCGATCGTGTCATCTGTCATGCCAGCAGCAAGCGTAATCTGACCAATATCCCGTCGAATCAGGTTTAAGTCCATCAACACTTTGGCAATCACAGGAACTGCCGAAATGCTCATAGCGGTTGCGATAAACAAAGTAAAAATAAGCCGTTCAGAAGGATTCGCCAAAAAGTTCTCAGGCAAAAACCACCCCAACAACACCCCCGTTGAGAAGGGAGCAATTATTCCTCCCAGGGAAATCAATAATGCCGTCTTGCCCTTACGAAGAATCAGATTAAGGTCTGTTTCTAGCCCCGTCACTATCAGGAGAAACAGCACCCCCAACCAGGAAACCACGGATAGCAGATCAGACTGAACCTGACTCGGAGGAAAAATTCCTGTCTGCAAAGCCGGATATACCAAACCCAGCACCGATGGCCCCAGCAAAACCCCCGCTAAAAGTTCACCCACAACCGGGGGAAGATCTATGCGGCGCATAACCTCTCCCAACCCTCGCGACACGAAAAGCAACAGCGACAGTTCCAAGAGGATTAAAAGCAACTCATGGTGTCCCAGAGGTTTAATAATCCCGCTGGCTACAGGCTGACTGGCAAGCAAAGGCTCTAGCCACGAAATAACAAGGTTCATACACAAACGAATTCCCAGGATAGACAACAAGGCAAATGCTTCAAGCCAAAGTAACTGAAAGCCTACGCGAGTTTGCAGGCGAATACCGTTCACCTAATTTGCTTGATTTACTTTAAATTGCTTGATTTGCTTGATTTACTTTAATTGCTTTAACTGTTATTCCTTAATGCAGTGTTTCCTGCAACCGTCTTAATAGGTATTCGGGCTTAGTTCTTTCCCCTAAAACGGGCTTAAGAAGCAGAACAAAATAAATCTGATACTCTGTAGGGGCTTAACATTCGGCAAGTATGCCTGCGATCATCGCCAAGGGTTCCACCAAATGCTAAGCCCTGGGGATTGAAGTTGTCGATGTTATTTCATTCGTACTCCTAAAACCGCAAAGATAATTGCCTGTACAATTAGATTCTTAAGGAAGTGTATTAATTCGTACAGTTATCCACATCACTCTAGCTGTATACAGTATTCTGTCCTACTTTTAAGAATGTTTGAGAATTAATAGGGTTGCTGAAAAGTGGGATGAATTGGATCGAACTTTCAAACATCCATCACTTGCTGAAAAGCAGGATGCATTAAATTAAAGTTTCAAGCATCCAAGCGTTTTTTATCCCCGAAATTAGCAATACCAAATTAGTTTGTACCAGTTCATCACCTGGGTGAGGTATAGGGCAGGGGGAAAGTACCTTCTGCGCCCTTGTACCCATTGTTCTAACAACAGTTACAGGTAAGTAGCTGGGCGCAATTAAATAAAAGATGAGTTTGGGGGTGGAGGGGGTGGAACCCCCTGCCTGGGGGCGCAGCCCCCACTCCCCCTTCTTACAATTAATTAGAGCTACCTACTTAGCTGTTGTAGTTGCTGAAAGAGAGATCGCCTTGCTGTCATTACTGCTGTTTATTGAAAAACTGAGGCTTGAGCATGACTCATACTGACATCTCTTCTGAAAGCGGGCATTTAACAGATGCCCCACCCAGGCTTTTATACGGATTAAATGATAGTCCCCCTTTAGTGGATGGTATTTTTGTTGCACTCCAGCACGTCTTTGCGATTTTCATCCC
>JBAUTA010000310.1:0-2125 GCA_049581985.1 Kovacikia sp. | reverse complement strand
CAGTCATCCAGATAACCAGTCCGAACTCAGCCAGGCTTGGGTGACGTAAGCAGGTCAAAGTCTTGTTCAAATGACTTGGAGGCGTGTGAGCGTGGGGCTGACGCTTCGGGACGACGGGCGGAAGCACCCAGGAAATACCGCTGCGCCTGACCGAGGGGGGATTGACTACCCTGGAGGGGAGCCGCTTTGGACTCTATGCCTGGGAGCTGAGTCCCGGAGAAAGTCACAAACTTAGCAGTAGTAGCTGTTGCCCTGGGCAGATCGGGATGGCTGAAGCTGTCTGCGTCTGACTGATAGCGGTTCATAGCCTGCACGATGGCGCGAATTGATCGATCCACTGGTTGGCTAGGAACCAGGAGTGGGTTATGATTACCCTTCGCGTCTACTCCTGCCAATGACGCAGCCGCCACACTGGCTGGTGTAGGGGGCGCTGCCAGAGATTTCCCAGGCAATTCTTCCAGGGTTTCAAAGCTGCCATAGACGACTTGGCGACTCATCATGTCGATCACCTGGCGGAAGGGGTTAAGCGTTGTCGTGCCCCAGTTGTAAATCTGGCTATTTTGCACCATCGTCAGGATGTCCTGAGAGCGATCCTGGGAGAGGCTCGCCGCCGCTGTGACGGCATTGGCATTAAGCCAGGTAACCGTTTGCCCTAACCGATTGGCCAACACCTGTTGTGATTGTCCGGCCAGGGCGGATAGATCCAGCTTCAAATTTGCTGCATTGGGTGCCAGGTCCCAACCAATCACATCCATGGCTTGCAGATCGAGGGATGAGATAGAGAGGCGTTGGTTAGGAGCCAGGGTGGGCGCCATGATGCCGTTGGTTCCACTGAGCCAGTGGCTCGCCTGCTCCCCATTGCCGCCCAGGCTTGTGTCGTTACCCGTGGAAAACTGGGCAATGGCAGTTTTGCCATCAATCGAGAAATATTTGGCTCCGCCGTTGGAACCGTACGAAAGATCCAGTCGATCTTTATTTAAGGTGAGGGCAGAATCGCGAAAGAGATCGAGGGGCGTTGTGTAGAGGATTTGAGTCGTCAACTGGGCCTTATACAGCGACTGCTGCGTTGCATTGAGCACAGTGCTATCTAGCCAACCGGGCTTATCAACCCCACTGACGAACCCCAACACATGCCCAATTTCATGCATCGCGGTACTGAGGAAATCGAGACTATTGGCAGGAGCCGCAGTACTACGGGTATAGTCATAGTTCCAGCTATAGGCACTGCCCGATAGACTGCCAAACACAATCACCCCATCCAGCCCGGTGCCCCCATTGGGTAGGGCACGCCCCATCGCTTTGGCATTGGCAGTCGTAAGATTCAACGTTTTGGACTGCGCTTCTACTTGATTGTTACTGCCATTGGCTGAGATCAGGTCAAAGCGAGCGGTGATCTGATTACTTGGCAGTGTTTTAGTGGCGGTTTGATCATCCGTCGATTTTGCGTCGGCGATGAGCGCGCTTTTGATTGAGTTATAGGACTGGCTGGCACTGATTCCCGGCAATGCGCCCCCAATGACGTTGCTGGGTAAACTGCTGGAAACACCGACATAGAGGTTAAGGGTGAGATTATCGGTGAGATAGGACGACCAGACTTTTGCGGCAGTTTCAAAACCAACCATCTGTTGCAGGGTCGTTCCGGGTGCGAAGCCTAAGTTAAAAGTAACCATAATATTCAAAGGATTGAAAGGATTGAACAACTTCAGGTTTGTTCAGAGGATGGCTACTACCGAATTCTGAAAAGCTGGAATACAGTTTTACCCATGTAATAAATATCACTTATACCTATCCCAAAATCTTCCGTAGAAAAACGGTTAGCAACTCATCGAAGAATCTTTATATTGTGCCGAATACTTGCTATAGCTACTTTTTTAAGTTTTTTCCTGGTTCTAAAACCACTAAAAACCCGCCATCTGGCGGAGTTTTCTAAGGCTTTTTAGAAGCGTCTTCTCGCTTAGTAATAGCACCAGAGTTTAATCCTTTATAAAGCAAGCAAAATTGTACGTAAAAATACGGAGTTACCAAAATCACCAGGCAATCTCACCCTTGATCGCTTCTATTGTGAGATTGGTTTACCAAGTCCCGCCCTGGAATGAATTCCGGGCTAATCGCAAAAGTCCTCTAA
>JBAUTA010000309.1:0-4360 GCA_049581985.1 Kovacikia sp. | reverse complement strand
GTTGTGAGGGGGAAGGCAGAGGGGAGGGGAACCAGGGCATCGGGGGTGGGGTGGGGGGTAGCTGGATGGTAAATACAGTCCTGATAAAGGACGACATCAGCAACGGCATGGTGGGCAGTCAAACTGCCGCACAGGCCCATCATCAAAATGTTGGGTTGATTGGAAAAGTGTCCATTTTCCTGGAGGGTCTTCAAATGGTTACGAATGGGAACGGGACCAATGGGAACGGGAAACACCTGGGGGGGATGGGTGACCTTTCCTAAGCCCCGACAAACTGCCTGATATTCTGCTCCTTGGGGAACAATCATGATGTGGATGGGAAAATTCATGGCAAAGAAAAAGGTGTACCTACCTGGCTGAGGATTGAGTCGGGTCATCAACCCATCATGCTGCATCCACAAGCGCCCGCGATCGGCGTTTGGGTAACCATTTGAGTGTACGGAGTGCGACCCCGGTGAGGGTGGGCAAAAATTCCGGGCGCAGTAGTTGCTGATCATAAATACTCATGCGGCGAGTATTTTCTTCAATACAGGTTTGCAGAAATTGCTCCAGGGTAAGGTTCAAGGTGAAAGACTTGACCCCGGTGGCGGTAAACCCTTTTTTGTGACCGCTCCCAGGCTTCTTGCCAGAGCCGCGCAGGTTGCCTAACCGCCGTTGCAGTGCGCCGGAGTACTGCAACAGAGAATTAGCAGGGCGTAGCCAGTCTCGCCCCTCCTGGACTTGTTTATAGGCAATCCAGTTGACGAAAAACACCATGTGCCGGGCTTCTTCGTCAAGGATGGGGTCGAAGAGGGTAAAAAACGCTTCAGGCATCAGCCCTGCTTGACGGGCGATCGCAAATAAGCCGAAGGCAAAAAAGGAATCAAAGCATTCTCCGTAGCCGAACTTGACAAAGGCGGGTTCCAGATCGGTGGGAAGCTCGCGCTCAGGGCGCTGGGGAATCCCAATCTGGTAATGGTTGAGTAAGTGCTGGATCAGGTTGCCGTGCCGGGCTTCCTCCCGACCCTGGAGCGCGATCGCCTCCTGAATTGAAGGATCTTCGACTCTTTTAGAAAAAGCATCTAGCATCCTGCCAGCTTTTTGTTCTGTATACAAAGCTTCGTCCCAAAAGGGAATCGAACGCAGGCGATCGAGCGTAGTACTATCCAATGGGGGCAACGAAATCTGTTCGGGGGTATAGATCCGGTGACTCTCCACAAAACTTTCGCAAAACAGGTGTTTGTGTTCCTCAGAACCAATTCTCATCTCCCACTCCACCGACTACGGGTTTAGCAAATTACGGACATCCGAAATTTAGCCACTTCTTTTGTAGTAACTAAACATCTCTCTTTGTAAGGTAGATTTTTGTATAGAAAAATTCATATTCTTTGTCAAATCTCCCTTAATTTAGCAAGCATGCCCTTCTTAATAAGCATGCCCCTCCAGACCTAGATTCGGATATTGCATAATGTAAAAAATATAAAGATTCACTAATTCGAGAGTATTTTAGCGAACTCCGTGTCAAGCCTTAAGTTATGCCTATATTCCCTAGATCGATGCGAGAACAACTGAATATCTCCAGGCTTGCGATTCAGCATCCCTGGCTGACGCTTGGTTTTTGGATCGCGGTGTCAGTAGCGGGGCTATTAGCATTTAGTTCCCTGAAGTATGCGTTGCTCCCTGATATTACGTTTCCGGTCGTGGTAGTGAACGCGGAGGCTTCCCTGGCAACAACGCTGGACACAGAAGCTAAGTTGACTGAACCCCTGGAGCGTGGGTTGCAATCGCTCAAAGCAGAGGATGGCTTGGGCGACATACGATCCTCGACCTATCCGGGACGGAGTTTGCTCACCCTGACTTTTGACGTGGGAACAAGCCTGGAGCAATCGACCGATCGCGTCAAGGCGGTGTTAAATCAGGCAAAGCTTCCCCCAGGCTCAAGCTATAAGGTCATCCCGATCAACCTGAATGAGTCATCCACCATTAGCTATGCGCTGGTCAGCTCAAACCGCACCCTGCCAGAGTTGACCGAGATTGCCCAGACTCAAATCTTACCCACGATCGCCCAGGTTCCGGGAGTGCTCAAGGTTGAGCTGTTGGGTGTGCCTGCTGACACCAGGCTCAGGGATCTGGCCCAAAAACACGGGGCGGAGGAAGTGGTTCTTGCTGCGGGAAGTTCTGCGGTACGGATTAATGGTCAGGATGCCCTGGCCTTTGAAGTGATCAAGCGCAGCAATGCCAATACCTTGGAAATCGTCGATGAGGTCGAAAAAGCAGTCAAGAAGTTGCAGCCCCAGCTACCCGATGTCAAATTGAGCGTGGCTGCGACTGAAGCAGACTATATCCGAGAAGCAACTCACGCGACGATCGATGCTTTGGTGCTGGCGATCGCCCTTTCAGTAATCGTCATCTTTCCTTTTTTGTGGAACTGGAAAGCTACCCTGATTTCAGCCCTGGCAATTCCCACCTCACTGCTGGGAACTTTTATTGTCATGGCAGTTTTGGGCTATAACCTCGAAACGATTACCCTGCTGGCACTGGCGCTAGTCATCGGGATTATTGTGGATGATGCGATCGTAGATGTGGAAAACATTTCTCGCCATCTGGAAGAAGGATCTCCGCCTAAGCAGGCAGCCCTGGAGGCAACGAATGAAATTGGTCTAACGGTTACGGCAGCAACGTTTGCGATCGTGGCGGTGTTTCTGCCGATCGGTTTGATGACGGGTGTCCTGGGGCAATTCTTCCGCCCCTTTGGCATTACTGTGTCGGCTGCTGTAATTATTTCTCTGCTGGTGGCGCGGACCCTCTCCCCCTTACTGGCAGTCAAATGGCTGCGTCCGCGAGATGAATATCGGGAAGATGTAAGCTGGGAGCGTTTTATTCGCTGGTATCGGTATCTGCTGCAATGGTCACTCAGTCATCGTTGGTTGGTGGTCAGCTTTGCGACCCTTAGTTTTGTCCTTGGAGTGGCGCTGATACCTTACTTGCCCAAAGGCTTTATTCCCCAACTCGATCAGGGTGAGTTCAATATTAATTACACCACTCCCCTACCTAGCGCTGTCCTTAGCCAGATGAGGGCAAGTGCAACCAATTCTGCTGAAGCTTTAAGTAAAAATCCATCTGAGGCTCCAGCTAATGCGGCTAGAGAGGGTCTGCCAGCTCAACCAGCCTCCGTTTTCAACCCAATCAGTGATTCGCTAGACGTTGCAAAGAAGCTAGAAGCGTTTGTACGTCAATCGCCTGAGGTGGAAAACGTTTTCACGACTGTGGGCACCCGCAATGGGCAACCCAATACGGGAACGCTGTACGTTAGGCTTCGCAAAGACCGCACGGTTCACACGGCGGCCCTACAGGATCAGTTCCGGCGGCAGCTTCCTGTACCTGCTGGCGTTACGGTCAACGTGGAAGACATTCCATTCGTTGATACGGGAAGTGAGAAACCCCTACAGATTTCTTTAAGTGGGGAAGATCCTCAGGTTCTGAGTCAGACCGCAAAGAAGATTCAACAACGGCTGAAAGAGTTATCCGGTTTTGTGGATGTGACTGTGACTGGAACATCTACTGAAGCAGGCACGGTGCAGACGATCGATCGGCTAAATTTCCGGCGGGTTGTTTACATCAGTGCCGATCTTGAAAAAGGAATTGCCCTGGGCAACGCGACCGATCGGGTGGTGAAAATTGTCAACGAGGTCAAGCCTCCTGGCATTGTTCTTGATTTGGGCAGTGATTCAGCCAGGGTTGGCGAAATCTTTGGGAGCTTTGGGGCAACCCTGGCACTTTCGGTTCTGTGCATTCTGCTGGTACTGGTGCTACTGTTCCGAAGCTGGACTGACCCACTGGTCATTATCCTTTCGCTGCCGCTTTCGATTCTGGGTGCATTCCTGGTGACGCTGGTTACCCGCAGCGAGTTTGGGGTGATTTCAGTAATTGGAATTATCTTTTTGCTGGGGCTAACCAACAAAAATGCCATCCTGCTGGTTGACTACATTAACCAGTTGCGCCGCTCTGGGATTAATCGCGATGACTCAATCATGAAAGCGGGTCCCGTTCGTCTGCGCCCTATTTTAATGACCACATTTGCCACAATTTTAGGGATGCTTCCGATCGCTCTAGGGATTGGAGCCGGAGCTGAGTTGAGGGCACCCATGGCGATTGCTATTATCGGTGGACTGGTCACCTCTACCCTATTAAGCCTGATTGTTGTTCCAGTCGTTTACGCTTTGCTTGATGACTTAAAGTTTTGGCGGAAGCCAGGTAAGTAAGGTAGGCACAATTAATGATGGACAACTGCGGTGTACCCCCGCTACTGGTAAAATCCAAATTCTCTGCCAGGGCGCTCCCCCGTGGCCCCTATCCAGGGCTGATGGGCACAAGCTAATGG
>JBAUTA010000308.1:0-9842 GCA_049581985.1 Kovacikia sp. | reverse complement strand
AGGCCGATGGCAACCTGATAGATGATCCAACCGCAGGCGATTGTCAGCAGCGTGTTGTACCAGGTATTAAACAGATTCTTACGGATCCAGGTAATAGAAGGATTTTGAGCCTTGAATTTTGAGTCTTTAATTGGAGCCGTTGGATCTGAGGTCATCTTAAAGAATAGGGGTGGCAGAGGGGGCGGGGGGAGAAGTTTTTCAGCTGGAATGTCAGGGCGAATCAGGAAATACGGTCTACGCTCTACCTTTCCACAAGCTGCACCGATCGATTATAGAAATTCATCAGCAGGGAAATGGTAAGACTAATGGTCAGGTAAGTTCCACAAATCAAGGCCATGACTTCAACGGCGCGTCCGGTTTGGTTAAAGGTGGTGGCGGAAATGGCATAGAGATCGGAATAGCCGATCGCGATCGCCAGACTGGAGTTTTTTGCCAGATTTAAGTACTGGTTCGCCAGGGGCGGCACAATGGCCCGCAGGGCCTGCGGAAAAATAACCAGACCCATCATTCGAGCGGGTTTTAGGCCGAGCGATCGGGCCGCTTCCCACTGTCCTTGGGGAACGGATTGGATTCCACCCCGCACCACCTCTGCAATAAAAGTAGCCGTATAGATTGCCAACCCCAACAGTAATGCGGAAAATTCCGACGATAGGTGCAAGTTCCCCAACTGCATGCCGTTTTTGCTTAAGGAAAGGACCCCCAGCCAGTTAAGGGGACTTGCCACAGAGGGCAGGCTGAAAAAGATTGCAAAATACCAGAAAAACAGTTGCAGCAGCAGGGGAACATTCCGCAGTACTTCAACATAAATCATCGCCAGGTTTCGGACTAACCAGTTATCGGATAGGCGGGCAATCCCAACGGCGACCCCGACGATCGTGGCTAGTACAAGTCCCGCCCCTATCACCCGCAGGGAGTTAATTAGACCTACTAGCAAAGCCCAACCATAGCTGTTGGCAGGCTGGTAGGGAATAGGTGAGTCGCCGATGGCAAACCCAGCCTGGGAATTTAAAAAGTCAAACCCCACCCGAATGCCCAACCGTTGCAGGTTTAAGTTCAGGTTGCTGACTAAATAGGAAAAGGCTAGCAGAAGTAGGATAAGGGCGATCGCCTGTCCGGCAAACCGCCAGAACCGGACATCTTTCCAGAGAGAAATTTTGGGCTTTGGACTCATGGTATAACAGTCCTAAATCAGTTGTGAGTTTGAGCGGCTTTATGAGCCAGAACTTCGCTAGAATCCTGGCTCATAATCTAAATTAGGATTGCTATAGAACGACGGATCGGGATTGTTCTAGTTTAAGCCTCTATCCCACTCCCTTAAGGAAATATCACTCCTCCTATGCTTCAACGGCTTGCAGAACAGCATTAACACGCTTTGAAATATTTCCCTCAGAAGCCGATACGGTTTCGAAATCACCCCTAAGTGCTTTGAGCGCATACTTTTCCCGATCAATCTCATTGCGTGTCCGCACTCCTAAGCGGCGAATTAGTGGTAGGGGAGGACACCAACCCTGAACCGCATGTTGAAACAAAAAGGGTAATACGATCCCAGTTAACCAAAACCAATTGTGATTAACGAAGATTCCTAGCATCAGGCTTACAAATGCCAGAGTCGATGCATTCGCTTCTAGTACGCGCTCCGTATCCCATTCCCGCTCCAATTCGTCAAGTCGTTCAGACAAACTTGTAGGAGATTGAGCCGCATACTTTTGCACAGTATCAGCAATCTTTTGGTCAATCTTAGCGTTGACCTGGGTAGAGGTATGATTACGAACTCGGTCTTTACTGTCAGTAATATCAGAGTTATTGTGAAATGTTTCGTTTGTCATTGAATTTTCCTCTTAATTAAAGCTATTGGTCATTAACGCTGCGACTTTGATGAAGTCTCAACTCATTTTGGAACAATCTAAACTTTGGAACAGTCTAAAATGCCCTGTTCGAAGATGAGAATATTAATGAATTTCAATCCTGCGGATTCAGCCTCAATTATTCATTGCGCAAAAAGCTTTCTCCCCGCTGCGATCGCAAATTGATGACGGATTTGAATCCCTCGTGAGCTGCCTGTTGCAACTGCTCTAGGGTAACTCGACTCAATGCCAAAGTTAATTGATTATTATTTTTTTGAACGTTTTTCATAACTCTCACCCGCAATATATAGCAGTCCCAAATCAGTTGTCAGTTTGAGGGACTCTGTGAGAAAGGATTCCAGTGGAATCCTTTCTCACGATCCAAATAGAATCACTATATCCATTAATATTCTTATTCCTAAGTTACCGTTTCGTACTATGAGTGCATCTAACCTTGGAGAGGATTTCTTATTAAGCAATTACGAGTAATCCTATGCCTCAAGTGCTTTCGCCTAATCACCTACTCCTGGGAGGCTATTTCCCATCAACATTGACGTAGTTAAGTAGCTGGGCGCAATTAAATAAAAGATGAGTTTGGGGGTGGAGGGGGTGGAACCCCCTGCCTGGAGGCGCAGCCCCCACTCCCCCTTCTTACAATTAATTAGAGCTACCTACTTAGAAAATGCTGAGATTCCCAGATATTAAATCTCCATCCATCAGTTGGTCCGCCTCATGCTTGGCTTTAACCGCTGTAGGATGAAGACACGGAGTTTGAGATATTTGAGGCAATGAAGTTAGACCAATCAATTCCCGTGGAGTCAATCCAGTATGACGATTGCGGACTGGTTCCGGCAATCGTGCAGGACTATTTGGACGGCACTGTGTTGATGATGGCATGGATGAATCGGGAGTCCCTCCAGAAAACCCTGGAAACAGGAGATACCTGGTTCTGGAGCCGATCGCGGCAGGAATTGTGGCATAAGGGCGCAACTTCAGGTCATTTGCAAAAAGTGAAGTCGCTCCGGTATGACTGTGATAGCGATTGTCTGCTAATTGGCGTGGAACAGATTGGAAACATTGCCTGCCATACGGGAGAGCGCAGTTGCTTCCATCGAGTCAACGGATCGGTGGAGCCCCCGTTAGCTGACACTCTTTCCCAGGTGTTTGAGTTGATCTGCGATCGCCGCGACCATCCCACGGAAACCTCTTACACCTGCAAATTGTTTGAGGGAGGGGACAACAAAATTCTCAAGAAAATTGGAGAAGAAACTGCCGAAGTCGTCATGGCATTTAAGGACGATGAACCCGAATCGATCGTGGGTGAAGTTGCCGATCTGTTCTATCACACGCTAGTCGCCCTGGCCCATCATCAAGTTGATCTGAAGGCGGTCTATCGCAAGCTACAAGAACGGAAACGCTAGTGTTGTAAACCCTAAATTTTGCAACAGGGGTTAAGGGGTGGCAGGCGATTTCCTCCGTATCATGCGATCGAGTTGTCGTAGAATCATTAACCCGCCTCCGACGCTGAGTGCCAAACCTAACCAGTAGGTATGCGCTACAAACTTTGATTGGTCCAGTGCCCATCCGCCGATCGGAGGTCCAATCAGGTAGCCGATCGCCCAACATTGGGAGTTAATTGCCAGATAAACTCCCCGTAAGGAATCGGGAGCCAGTTCAATGGTGGTGGAAGTGGCAGCGGGCATATAGGCGGCAGTTGCCAGGGCAAGCACGCCTAATCCCACGATCGCCAAACCCAGGTGGTATCGGGGAGCTACCCCCGTTGCCCAGACCAACACAAAACCGACTGCCCACAGCAGTGCCGATAACATTAACCCCTGTGGACGGCTAAACCGATTAAGGGATCGGGCGATCGGCATTTGGCAGAGAACCGTTGCCACCAGATGCCAGGTAAATAGGGCACTGATCACCAATGCAGAGAACCCCTTGCCAGAGACTCCCGTTGGCACAAAGTTGGTAAAGTAAAGCGGCAAAATGCTGTTGATTTGTACGAGATAGATCGTAAACAGCACGTTTGCCAAAACATAAACCAGCAGACGGCGATCTTGCAGAGCCGTTTGCCAGCCTTTGATCCCTTTACTATTGCCCTTGTGCTGAATACTTTCGACGATCGCCCAATAGAGCACAGCAAACAGCACCAGAAACGAAACCGCGTCAATCACAAACAGCGCCCGATAGGCTCCCGTCGTCCCAATCAGTAGCCCCCCAAAAACTACTCCCAAGCCCAATCCTAAACTGTCACAAAGGCGCGTCAGGGCGAAGGCTTCGTTGCGCTGATCCGGGGTGGTCAGGTCAGCCACCATTGCTTCATTGGGGGGCCAGTAAATCCCAATTCCCAGACCCATAAGCAAGCTTCCCAAGACAAATTCCGGAAAGTTATGGGAGACAGCCAGCACAATTGAGGCGATCGCAGAAACAATGGTTGATAGCATTAGTGTCCGCCTGCGCCCCCAAAATTGTGAGTCAGCAAAGGACCCACCCAGCAACCGCCCCACAATCCCCGAAATCGAAGAACTGCCGAGACCAATCCCAACCTGGGTTGCTGAAAGCCCGACCTGATTTACAAAGAAAATAGGTGCATAGAACAGGGTAAAACCCGATCCTGTCTGAGACAGGAGCCGCCCCAAGGCCAGAATCCAAACTTGGTAATTCAGGGTGGGTAGCCAGGAAAACAGCTTGGATTGACGAAATGGCATAGATATAGCCCTTTTCAAGGGTGTGAGGTACAGTGAGGGTGCTTCGCGCCCCACTGTACCTCACATTTTTGTACTTCACCTAGGTGCAAACCGCTATATAAACCGAAAAGGCATCCCTAAAGTTTAGGGTGATTCGCTAACAAATCTGCCCTAATTAGAAAATGGACGCAGGACATAGGCTCTAAGGGGTGGGTTGCGGCGTGAGTACGCCTCGACTGAAATGTGCGGGGGGAGGGGAAGGTTTTGAGGCAATTTCGAGGCAATGGTGAATGGTGAATGTTAGATTGAATTGCTTCCCCTCCCTTTCTCCCCTCGCTTCTGATGATCAACCCTCATTTATGGGCAAACTCTCAAAATAAGAACGCCATTCCTTTCTGTTGACTGCGGCTATAGTGAAGCGGTAAATCTTTATTCCCCCCCGAATTATGAACGCTGAAGATTTCTTCAATCAGGGTCTAATGAAGGCTCAAAAGGGTAATCACCAGGGAGCCGTTGAAGATTTGACGGAAGCGATCCGGATTTTCCCAAAATACGCTGGGGCATACCTGAATCGGGCGAACTCCCGGATCGCGCTACACGATCACCAGGCAGCGATCGAAGATTTTAATCAGGTGTTGCAAATTAATCCCAAAATTGCTGAGGCCTATATGGGGCGTGGAACTGCCCGTGCCTATGCGGGAGATAAGTCAGGGGCATTAGAAGATTTCAATCTGGCGCTTCAACTGAAACCTAAATCCCCAACGGTTTACGTCCAACGCGGCACGATCCGGGCAGAGTTACGCGACGTCCAAGGGGCCTTGGAAGACTTTAACCTGGCCATTCAGGTTGCTCCTAATGCCATTCCTGCCTATATTCAACGGGGCATTCTGCGCATGGGGATGAAGGATCGCTCCGGTGCGATCGCCGACTTTGACCAGGCAATTGAGCTGGCTCCCAATAACAGTGCAGCTTACGTGCAACGAGGCATCGCCTATTCAGAAATGGGAGAGCGGGAGCGGGCACTTGCCGACTTTGAGCAGGCACTCCATTTCAGTCCTAACGCCGCCCATATTTATGTTCAACGGGGTGTAGTGCGGGCGCATCTGACTGATTTCCAGAAAGCCATCGCCGACTTCAACTACGCGATCGGTCTGAATCCAAATCTAGTTTTTGCCTATGTCGAGCGAGGTGCAGTCCGGGCTGCCTTGGGCGATTCCCAGGGAGCGTTGGAGGATTTGAACCAGGGACTCAAGCGAAACCCCAACGCCATCCCTGCTTATATTCAACGGGGCATCGTTTGTGTTGACCTGGGCAACAAGCAGCAGGCTCTCCAGGATTTCAATCAGGCATTGAAACGGGATCCAGGGGCGATCGAGGCTCTCCTGCAACGGGGCAAAATCCGGGCAGAACTGGGCGATCGGGAGGGGGCGATCGGAGATTTTACCCATGTTCTTAAATTAGACTCCAACGTTGCCAGTGCCTACCTGTACCGCAGCGTTCTGCAACTAGAACTGGATGAACGGCAAAAAGCTTCTGAAGATTTCAACATGGCAGTGCAACTGCTTCCCAGTTCTGCCGATGCCTACATCGAGCGGGCGCAATTCCGGGCGCGGATAGGCGGACTGCGGGAGGCTCTGGAAGACCTCAACCGCTGTTTGAGAATGCATCCTGATTTCGTGGAGGGCTATTTGCAACGCGGCATAATTCGCGGCACGCTAGGCGATGGCGAAGGAGCGATTACCGACTTTGACCAGGCGCTCAGCTTTGACTCCAAATCCGATGCTGCCTATCTAAACCGGGGAATGGCAAAAGCTCAACAGGGAGACTATGGGGCTGCCCTCGCTGATTTGAACCAGGTCCTTGAGTCCAATCCCAATCTGAGTGCGGCTTACTTGAACCGCAGTGCAGTGCATTTAAGAATGGGTAACCCGGAAGGGGCAGCCGCAGATTTGCAAGCTGCCCTCAAAATTAGCCCAAATCCCACAGCAGCGGCCCTTAATCGGGGCATGATCCTGGCAAAATGGGGAGATGAGCAGGGCGCGATCGGCGACTTTAATCAGGCACTCCTGCTAAACCCCAAAACGGTTGCCGCTCACTATAACCGGGGTCTGTTGCTATCAGCTCTGGGCGACCAGCAGGGAGCACTTGCAGATTTCAACCAGGAGCTTAAAATTAATCCTGGCTCAGCCCCTGCCTATCTCCACCGGGGAGTACTGCGGGCAGAAATGGGCGAAGGAGAAGCCGCATTACAGGATCTCGATCGGGCGCTTCAGCTTGCCCCTCGACTGATGCCTGCGCGATTTCAACGAGGCTTGATGCGAACGGAGTTAGGGGATCCGCAGGGAGCGGTTGAGGATTTCGAACAGGTGTTGAGCACTAAAACTCCTGCGATCGCCGCCTACGTACGGCGTGGTTTGGCCTTCCTGGATTTGGGCAAGCGCAAACAGGCAGTGGATGACTTCAGTGAAGCTGCTCGTCTCCAGCCCACCAGTCCGGAAGACCATTTACATTTGGGGGCTGCCCATGTTTATCTGGGGGAGGAAAAATCCACGGAGGATGATTTCAATCAGGCGATCGAGAGCAGTCTGTATCCTGTGAGAACCTGTCTCCAACGGGGAATTTTGCAGGCGAAGCTAGGCAACCAGGCAGGTGCGATGGCTGACTTTGACTATGTGGTTCAGGTCAATCCAACCCTGGTGACAGCTTACCTGTATCGGGGCATCGTCCGGGCCAAGCAAGCCGACCTACAGGGCGCGATCGCCGACTTCAGCCAGGTCCTACAGTTTCACCCAGCTTCAACGATTGCTTACCTGAACCGCAGCGCAATCGAGTTGATAATGGGTGACCAGGCAACCGCAGAGGACGATTTCAACCAGGCTGTACAGTTGGGAGCCAGTTCAGCCAGTGCTCACCTGCAGCGGGGAATCGTGCGGGCTGAGCTGGGAGACAAAAAAGGAGCTGTTGCCGATCTGGATCGGGCGATCGCAGAAAATCCCAATTTCGCTCCTGCCTACTTGAAACGGGGCAGACTGCGGGCTGAACTGGGCGAGGCTGGTTCAGAAGAGGATTTGCAAAAGGCCACCGAACTCTCCAAAAATCAGGTGGCATAACCGCTACCACCCCCAGCCAGGGGTACCATCCCTGCACCCCGTCCTAACTTATAGGAGTAGGGCTGTACCATTAATCAGGCGCAATTAATTAGGCCGACTTATGGCTCCTCACTCCTCATACTCACTATCGATCTCAACCGCCAACGTATCCTCGTCAATCCGCACATAGAGGATATTGGGGCGGCAACAAACCTGACAGTCTTCAATATAGGATTGCTGTCCACCAGCGCTGAGGTCGATAAAGGTTGTGTTTTCTTCGCCACAGAAGGCACAGGTATATTCGGCGGTAGTTTGCATTGGGTTGGAGTAGCGGGTAAGGGGAGTTGAGATTCAGGCAGTAGAAGAGGGGCAAAGGCGTCTATCCCTGAACGTCTCAGGTGAGCCATGCAATTAAGCCATGTTGACGTTACAGCCCCATTCCTTACACCCTGATTAGGGGTTCTGGTGATTGAGGAGAGTTCTTTTGGGGGAAGTCTTTAAAGTGTTCGGTTGCAGTTGCCAAATGTTTGAGCAGGGTTGCTTGCGGGAGTGGACCTTGTAAATGGCTCCAGGGAAGAACCCGATCCAGATCCCAATGGGAGTAAACATAAAACTCCAGGTCAGGCAGTTTGCCCCGCAGTTCCTTAAATGCGCGACGGTAACTGCCGAGGGAGTCGCCGTAGTGGCGGGTCAGTTCAAGCAACTGGGATAGACGTCGATCGCCCCTTGAAATTAAAGCCTGAATTACCGACCATTTATAGCTTTCGGGACGGAAAGTAATCCCTTGAGAACCGAGCTTCTTTTGCAAAAATTGCAGCCGTTTCTCTGCCTGGGGATTGATGCCAAACCACTGGAAAGGGGTATGAGATTTCGGTACAAACGTGCTGCAGCCAAAGGTCAAATGCAAACCGGGAACTGCTTTCTTAATATCCTGCAGCATGGCTACTGTTTGCTCCAGATCCTCCGGCTCCTCCCCCGGAACCCCAGCCATGCCATAGAGCTTGAGATTACTTAGCCCCCCAGCTTTGGCACTCATGGCTGCCTGAATAATTTCGTCATTCGTCAGCTTTTTGTTGATGATCTGGCGTAACCGATCGGAGCCACTTTCAACCGCGATCGTAATCGAATGGGTGTCATGTTTGACCAACGTTTGCACCAGTTTGGGTGTCACCGTGTTAGTTCGAACAGAGGCAATACTGAGGCGAACCGCATCGTACTCCGGACAGTTCAGGTAATCGAGCAAAGTGTCAAACTCCGGGTGTTGGGTCACAGAGGCTCCCAATAGGCCCAGGCGATCGGTGACTTGCAGCCCCCGGTCGATCGCTGGCATCAGAGACTCTTCCACGCTGGCAGTTCGAAAGGGCAAGGTTAAATAGCTGGCAAGGCAAAAGCGGCACATTTCCGGACAACTCCGCACCACTTCTACCATGTAAATGTTTTCCCAGGCTGCTTTTTCAGTCACCACGGTGGAGGCTGAAAGCGTATTCCCCCGGTAGGTTTGCTTTTCAATTCGGGCAGGAATGGCTGAATCGACTGGCTGAATCGATTGCACAGGCCCGTCTGAACTGCTGTAAGTCACTTCATATAAACTGGGCACATAGATGCCGGGAACGGTTGCCAGATGACGCAACTGAGCCCATCGATCGGCACCCCGCATTTCCTCATAGGCTTGAATAAAGTCATCCAGCAGCAGTTCCCCGTCGCCAAGCAGGACAATATCAAAGAAGTCTGCGAAGGGTTCCGGGTTTGCCGTCAACACAGGACCGCCGCCAAACACGAGGGGATGGTTATGGGTGCGATCGCTTGACCTCAGCGGAATATCGAGTGATTCCAACAGACTCAAAATATTGACGTAATCCAATTCCCAGGATAAAGAAAACCCGACTAGTTCCGGGTTAGAAGGCAAGGGTTCCTGAACATCGGTGAATAGACGGCTTACCTGCAAATCCTGACGGGTGGCCAGCGTTGCCCACACAATCTGATACCCCAAACTGGTAATTCCCACACTGTACTCGTTGGGAAAGGCAAAGATAACCGGAACCGCATCTTTAGAAGGAGTTGCTGGAGTAAAAAGGAGACGTTCAGTCGAGAAAGGAGAAGACATTGATCGCGATCGCCAGCCTGATTAGGATAGGGGATTAAAGGGGGTTAGGAACGTTCCAGCTAAAAGTTCTACCCCTGCACTCTGTCCTCACCCATAGGGCTATGGCTATATC
>JBAUTA010000307.1:0-2101 GCA_049581985.1 Kovacikia sp. | reverse complement strand
GTTTTGGGGTGCGGCTGGATTTGGATGGAAAATTTTCTTTTGCTCGTTCTTGCGCGTACACTCGTTGACTCCTATCGGTTTCCGTGGTGTACCGATAGGGGAGTCATGATGAGTTTCGTCTACATACTTGCCATGAACAGCAAGTATGTGTGAGAATTTTACTCATCACAAAGCTCAGGGTAATCTAACGCCAGCGACGACCAATCACAAGGTTAGACTCCCGAACCATATCGGTAATAAAAATGAATTTTCTTTTTCCCCGGCTGTTTTCAGTTGGGGCTTTTGTTTTTTAGCTCTCCTTGACTAACGCATCTCCTTAATGGGGCATTCTCCCCTTTAACCCTGTATTTGATCAAGCCTTTAACATAAATAAGTACGCTGAGGATTTTACTCTCCTCAGAAAAAACTGACTAAGAGACTCTATCAGTAAGATTAGCAATCTTGAGTCTAGAAGTACAGATATCCAGAAGTATAGATATCTACACTTCTGGATATCTGTACTTCTAGACTTTTCGATATCAAGAGGGTAGGCTTCGCTATGGCCTTATGGAAGAACCCACAATGCAAACCTGTTCATGCATTTCTCTTTCTGGAGGACAAGGGAAGACAACGACTATCTTCTTTACATCGCTCCTCTTGGCTAGTCAGGGTAAGCGAGTATTGGCTGTTGATTGTGATCCTCAAACCAATCTCACTTTTTATCTAAACCATGAAATCCAGCCGAGCCAACCTAGCTTAATGGAAGTCCTCAATGGGCAAGTCTCCACTGAAGACGGAATTTATCAAACAAACTATGAAAATTTGTTTTTGATTCCTGCTGATAGGAGTCTGTTTAAGGTCTCAGAGTACCTTAGCAGCAGCGGGTCTGGGGCATTTATCCTAAAGCTCCGACTTAGCGCTGTAGTCGATCTCTTTGACTACGTGTTAATTGATGTCCAGCCATCTCGCTCACAACTTTGTCTCACTGCTGTCGGTGCATCCAATTTTGTGCTGATCCCTGTAGAAGCCAATGTTAAAGGTCTAAATTCCTTGATTGATACGCTGGACTTCTTAAACGAGCAAGCAACCCTTCAAGCTTTTACAGGCAAAGTCCTGGGAATTATTCCCTTCCGTGACCGATGGGTAGGCAATACTCAGACGCTAGAAGGAAAAGACAATATTGAGGCCATGAAAGAATTCATCGGCGACATTCCCATCATGGCTTCAATCCGAGAGTCAGAAAAGTTTAAATATGCGATCCGGCAAGGTAAGCTTCTCGCCGACCTTGGACAAGTCGATCTGCAATACCCTTTTGAACAAATCGTTGAGGCACTGGCTCATGAGTGATGCTTTAGAACGTCTAAAAGGCAGGAATCGCCCTACCGTTCCAGCACGTAATAGCACCTTGATACCTGAGACTCAAGAAACTGAGACATCTGCACTTCTAGAAAAGAAGATACCTAAGAGTCCAGATATCGAGATATCTACACTTCTAGAAAAGAAGATACCTAAGAGTCCAGATATCGAGGATGCCTTGCTTGAAGGCACGTTAAATACGAAGCAAACCACTATCAGGCTCGAATCAGGACTCAGCGATCGCCTTCAAGAAACTTGTAGGGGTTCTAGCATTAGTCGGGAAGTCTTGATTGAGGCCATGTTTGAATATTGTGAAAAAAATCCACAAGCGTTACGCAAGGTCTTAAAAGAAGCCCTCAAAAAGAATGATTACAGGCTACAGATAGCTAATGCCCGACGCGCACAATCTATGATTCAACGCTTTGGTTAAGCTTATTGAAGATATCACTGAAACATTTCGGTAGGCTCTGTCGCAGCATAAACCCTATTTTTAACAAACGCTTGTCGTTCCTGATGGCTCATCCATTGCTTTGAACCAGCCGTCAGCTCATCATCAGCCGTTTCAATTAATGCGCGATCAGCCAGATCATCAGAGTTTCCATTTCTCATTGCAAGATAATCATCCAGAGCAGCCAAGCTTGCACGAACCATTTGATCTTCAGTCATTGGATGAAAGATCAAGTTTTCGTCTAACTCCCCATAAATCATTTCCACTTCTTCAGAGTGGAGATCTTCGGTCAAATCATCCATGATGGATCCTCACTAG
>JBAUTA010000306.1:0-5994 GCA_049581985.1 Kovacikia sp. | reverse complement strand
AGCGAAGCCGAGATTTGGGGCTTTCAGCCCCTTTCTAACCTCTGGACTTTCAGTCCAGAGTCGTTGAGTTAATTGCGCCCAGCTACTTAGCAGCTAATTCAATCTCGATCAAGGAGATGAAAATGAGGTCAAATCAAACGCCAAGCGGAATCCATGAAATCACCACAGTGGAGGTCTATGAACTGGCCAAAACCTGGTACGAAAACCTAGATGTTCACGCTCCCTTAGAAACATTTATTCCCTTGCTTGCTCAAAAGGATCTGAAGATGGTTTTCCCAGAAGGGACGATGACAGGATTCGAAGGATTTAAGCAATGGTATGAGCGCGTTGTGAATCTGTTCTTTAATGAGGTTCATACCCTTGAAGACGTCACCACTGTTCCTAAAGACGATCGGGCAGAAGTCAAGGTGATTGTGAAATGGGAAGCCAGCCGATGGCAGGCACCCGCCCCCCACAGTGAACGGATTATTGCGGATGCTTACCAAACCTGGGAAGTCGTGCGATCGCCGATCACAGGTAGCCCTGTAATCCTCACGTACATTGTCGATTCCCTGGAATACGAAAACGGTTCTGCCAGACTTTAATCCTGTTCCTGATCCATGTTCATGACCACAAGCTTACCCCTACCGTTGGGGGACAACCCAGTCCCCCAACCTTCCTCCCCAATCGTTCACAAGCAAGATTAGTTTTTTTTTCAATTCAACTGTATTTATTCAACTCATTCCCTCAACTTATACATACCAGGAGGTAATCAGATATGAAATACAAACTACTCGGACGAAGTGGTCTTCGAGTGTCTGAACTGTGCTTGGGATGTGGCACCTTTGGCACAAACTGGGGACCGCTTTGGGGTTCTAACCAGGAAGAAAGCCGCAAAATTTTCGCTGCTTACGTGGACGCTGGAGGAAACTTTATCGACACCTCCAATCGCTATCAGGAAAGCCAATCTGAAGAATTTTTAGGTGAGTTTATTCATCCCAACCGCGATCGCCTAGTGCTGGCAAGCAAATATTCCTTGTTTGATGGTTTCGCTGATACAACCGATCCAAATGCCTCTGGGAACCATCGCAAGAATTTGTTCCGTTCTGTGGAGGGTTCTCTAAAACGACTTAAAACCGACTACATTGATTTGCTCTGGGTTCACATTCAGGATCACACCACACCCGTGGATGAAATGATGAGAGCCTTAGATGACCTGGTCCGGCAGGGCAAAATTCTCTACATCGGTATTTCCAATTTCCCAGCCTGGTGGATTGCCCGCGCCAATACCCTGGCAGATTTCCACGGTTGGTCTCCATTTATTGCAACACAAGTAGAGTGGAGCCTGGTAGAACGCTCCTGTGAACCAGAATTTCTACCCATGGCGCACGAAATGGATCTGGGTTTAGTCTGCTGGTCTGCTCTGGCAGGTGGAATGGTGACGGGTAAATACAATCGAGGCCAGCGTAATCCTGACCAGGGCTATCGCCTCTCCGATCAATTAGACAAACAGGTGATTTGGAGTGCCGCCAATCGGCGCAACCTGGAAATTATGGACAGGGTGATGAAAGTCGCAGACGAAATTGGCAGACCCCCTGTTCAGATTGCTTTACGCTGGCTGATGCAACAGAAAGTTGTCACCGTGCCCATTTTTGCGGCTCATACGGTTGAACAAGCCAGGGAAAATATGGGAGCTTGCGATTTTGCGCTATCAGACGAAGAGATACGGCAAATTGATCAGGCAACTAAAGCAGCGATTACATCCGCCATGCCAGAAGTAGGCCCTTATCCTTACCCCATGCTGGAATACGGAACTCCAGCCTTAGCAGAAACCTTTTATTCCCGCGACCTTTTGTTCGGCAAGGTGGAATATCAAATTCTCAATCACCGCCGTTTCGCACCCTATAAATATCAACCCGCAGGCTACCTGTGGCATGAAGGAGGTGTCAGATTATGGGACACGCACCCAATACTCCCTTAGGGAACATGTATCAAGATCACATCCGCATGATCTTGGACAAAGATATCGAAGGTCTTTTGAATCAATACACAGACGATGCTCTACTCATCAGTAGTTTCATGAAGGAACCCGTTTATTACAAGGGTCGCGAACAACTGAAAGAACACTTTAAAGGCATTTTGGGCATCAAGGGCTTGGAAGTGGATCTGGCCTTTTGGGCAGAAACTGAAGATCCCCAAACTCTGATGGTTGTGGAAGGCATCAAGATGCAAACCGATGCAGGGGAAACTCCCATGCGGTTTGCCGATAGTTGGGTTCTCAAAGATGGAAAAATCGCCATTCACTTTGCGGGAATGGTGCAATACCCGGACGGAACGATCGCCTGATTGTTCCATCCGTTGAACGATGAAGGAGGTTCTACTATGACTTCTCCAACCTTTGCCCATATTGGCGTTAATTGCAAAGATGCGATCGCCACTGAAAAATTTTACACGCAGCATTTTGGTTTCCAACGGGCCAGGGTAGTGCCACTGGGCGATCGACAAATCGTGTTTCTTAAATTGGGCACGGTCTATCTGGAACTTTTCCAGGCAGAAGCAGCCTCTCCCCTTCCCCCACCGACGAAGGATGGCCCCTTATATCCCGGCTGGCGACATATCTCCATTCGGGTCGATGATGTGGATGCCAAACTCGCCGAAATGGGCCGTGATGCCAAAATTACCCTCGGCCCCCTCAGTTTTGATGATTTTATTTCCGGCTGGCGCTCCGCCTGGATTGCGGATCCCGACGGCAACATCATTGAAATTACTCAGGGATATGTGGATCAACTCGATCCTCCCCCGCTGGGATTAAGCACGGGGACCCCGCTCCCCCTTTAATTCTCTGTCCTCATCAATCTGGCGATGGCTATATCGCCCAGGGTTAAAGAAATGACTAAAATACCTATTCGATTTACCTATTTCACAGGACTCAAACGAAATATTTTTGATCACGTCCGGTTAGTTGGAAGCTGGAACGAGCACAACCACTATTCTGAGCAGTGGACATCCATACCCATGCGCGAGGAAGTTGGGGAAGATGGTTGTCCTTGCTTTACAGTAACGGTTCAATTCGATGCCTTTCAAGCGGGCTATGAATTTCGCTGGGGCGTCGTTGTCGATAGTCCATCAGGCTCCGACCTGTGGGCAATCCCGACGGAGGTGAATCAACGCAACTCAAGCGATCGCTACCGCAGTTTTACCCTGCGCCCCCATCAAGACACCCCGCCCCAACACGAAACCTACTACCTGACCCATTGTCGGCGGTTAGGCGCGCAAAAATACTATCTACCGGGCAAAACTTCGCCTGTCCTAAGATTTGCAGTTTGGGCACCCCATGCTCAGAGTGTGCATGTCGTCTTTGGCAACACCAGCAGCGGTTACATCGACGACGAGGGATTTGGCATGGATGCTACGATGGGTCCTTTTACCATGGTTTGCGCCGGGGAGGGCATCTGGCAAACCTGCCCAACCGTTTCCCCCAAATTGGTAGAAACGTTGCTGAATCTGGGAATGAAACGATGTCTCAAAGCAGAGGAGTGTATGGTAGGGGACTATCCAATCGTCCCGCCCGTCAGCAATGCCGAGTTTTCCAAATTGCATCGCAAACCCTATATGTACCGGATTGTCAAAGAAGATGGACAGGTTGCTTTCCGGACGGATCTTTACTCTCGCTGCCAAATAGGTCAGGGGAATATCGATCCGTTGGGGCAGCACTATTCTGGCAAATATACGGAACTGGATGGCACCAAAAGCTGCTCAGTGGTCGTTGACCCCGATACCGTCACAAAGCAGTTTCAAGAACCATCGCTTTCTGAATTAGAGTTTGTATCCCAGGAAAAGTTCTGGAAGGACGAATTTTCTAGCGATTATCCAGTTCCCCGGCGAGTGGAAGACCTGGTGATCTATGAACTCCATTTGGGCGCTTTGGGCTATGGCAAAGACCGCCCTGGAAACCTCCAGGATGCCATGGAGTTATTACCTTACCTGGTTGAGCTAGGCGTGAATGCGATCGAGCTATTACCCCTGTCAGAATTTCGGGACAAGCAAAATTGGGGTTACGAAACCTCCCATTACTTTGCATTGGAATACAGTGCCGGGGGACGAGATCACCTGAAACACTTTGTCAGAGAATGCCACCAGCACGGAATTGCGGTCATCCTGGATGTGGTTTACAACCACTACACGCCCAACGGAGAGCGGGCCGAATGGGCCTACGACTCTAACCAACCAGAACACAACATCTATTACTGGTATGAAGGCAATGCGTCCAGCTATGCCCAGCCGGATGGAGGCTATCTCGACAATTGGTCTACTGGATTTGCCCCCCGATTCTGTGAAGAAATGGTGCGCAAAATGTTCATCAGCAGCGCTGCCATGCTCATGGAAGAGTTCCATGTTGACGGCTTCCGGGTGGATCAAACAACGTCCATGCATCAGTACAACGTGCTGCATGCTAATGGTCAATCGGTCAGCGATGCCAACATCTTTGGGGCTAAATTTCTAAGGGAGTGGACTCGCACACTCAAGCTCATCAATCCCGATGTTATCTTGATCGCTGAAGATCATTCCAATTGGGAAAAAGTCACCGCATCCCCCGATCAGGGAGGACTTGGCTTTGACGCCACCTGGTATGCCGATTTCTATCATCATTTGATCGGAGATACCCGCCAGGGAAGCGAGTATGCCAGGCTCATTCCAACCGCTGGCTATGGCACAGATGAACCCCTTGCCATGGATCAATTTGCCAGCGTTCTGGCAGGGTCCGGGCACCAAAAAGTGGTCTATCACGAGTCCCACGATGAAGCTGGCAACGCTTACTACGAAGCAGATGGAAACCGGATTGAGTCTAAACGCACGATTTCATCTGCGGTCAATGGTGCGCCCCTGGTGGGAGAGACTCGCCGCGTTGCCGAAGCCCGTTCTCGCGTTGCGGCGGGTCTTTCCATTCTGTCCGCGGGGACTCCCATGTTTTTGATGGGTGAGGAAATTGGGGCTCAAAAACCCTACCGTTACACCGATTTTTCCAGCAACCGGGAAGATCTGCTGGGTGAAAAAGCCACTCATGGAGCCAGACTATTTCGGTTCTATCAGGACTTGATCCGGCTACGGCGAGAGCATTCGGGACTGCGATCGCGCAACATCGAAATTATCCACGTTCACAACACTAACCGAGTGATTGCCTTCAGACGCTGGGATGACCAGGAAGAGTTCCTGATCATCGCCAGCCTGAACAACCATCCCTTTACCGAGGGATACACCGTTCGCCATCCGTCATTGGGCGATCGCACGTGGAAAGAAATCTTCAACAGTGATGCTGAACCGTATGGCGGAAATGGTCTTGGCAACTACGGAACCGCGATCAATTCATTAAATCGTTCTATTCATGTCGTAGTTCCTGCTAATGGACTAATTGCGTTCCAAAAGTTCTGAATTCATCTTAATTGGAAATCCCAGCATCAGTTATTCAACGCAAACTGTTTGATCTGTGGTGACGTTCCTACGGTGAGTAATTCGGTTATCCATTTGAACAAAAGCTAGTCAGGTGATTCTTATGAAAATACCTACTTATCCAAACAAACACCTCTTAAAGAAAGTAATCTTTTCTTTAGCCGTTGTATTGACCCTTGCAAGTATAATTGGGCTTTCAGCAGTTCCAATCTCTACAAAGCTCAAATGGACTGGGCTCACAGAACATGAGCAAATAGGAACTGCGAAAAAAGTTGAGCTTGTTGAGGGACAAAAAACTCTTTGGGATTGGCTGGTTGTAATACTTGCTCCTGCTACTTTGGCGGGTCTTGGTATCTGGTTTCAGATATCACAAGAAAAAGATAGGAAGCACAGAGAGCTAATTGAAAAGCATAGAGACGCAAGGGCTGCAAAGCTTGCCAGTCAGCAAGCACGAGAAGAAAAAGCGAGGATGGACGAACGAGCGGAAGATGAGCAACGTGAAGACGCGTTGGCAGCATATTTAGCTGGTATGTCAGACCTGTTGGTCGGCAAGCGCCTGAGCTACCT